>DAITAN010000467.1:0-1860 GCA_036824235.1 Gaiellaceae bacterium
CTCGAACTGGCCCATGTTCTCGGTGTTGATCCGGAAGTAGGCCTGCAGCGGCATCTCGACGTGCACGCCCGGCGGGACGTAGACGAACGAGCCGCCCGACCACACCGCGCTGTTGAGCGCCGCGAGCTTGTTGTCGTTCTGCGGGATCAGCGTGCCGATGTACTCGCGCACGAGGTCCTCGTGCTCCTTGAGCGCGGTGTCCATGTCCATGAACAGGACGCCCTGCGCCTCGAGCTGCTCGTTGACCTGGTGGTAGACGGACTCGGACTCGTACTGAGCGCCGACCCCGGCCAGGAACTTGCGCTCCGCCTCGGGGATCCCGAGCCGGTCAAAGGTCTTCTTGACGTCGTCGGGGACGTCGTCCCACGAGCGCTCGGAGCGCTCCGAGGCGCGCACGAAGTAGTGGATGTCGTCGAAGTCGACCTCGCCGAGCATCGGCGAGCCCCACGTCGGCATCGGCCGGGCGAGGAAGTGATCGAGCGACTTCAGGCGGAACTCGCGCATCCACTGCGGCTCGCCCTTGAACTCGGAGATCTTCTCGACGAGCTCGCGCGTGAGCCCCTTGGGCGCCTTGAACAGGTAGTTCTCGGCGTCGTGGAAGCCGTAGCGCTCGGTGTAGTCGCCACCCAGCGATCGGAGCGCGGCCTCTTCGGGGGTCAGTTGCTTGGTGGTCTCGGGCGTTGCGGCCATGGGATTACTCCACTTCCACCTTGATCAGGTCGTCCTGAACGACGACCGGGAACGTGTCGACGGGAACATAGGCCGGCAGGGTCAGCGGCTTGCCGCTGCGCAGATCGAACAACGACCCGTGCCGGGGACACTCGACGGTACACGCCTCGGGGTCGACGTCGCCCTCGAAGAGCGGCCCGTCGTCGTGCGAGCAGCGATCTTCGATGGCGAAGAGCTCGCCATTGCAGTTGAAGACGCCGATCTCGAGGTCCTCCCACTCGACGACGCGAACGGCGCCGGGCGGGAGCTCGGAGAGCGGGCAGACGTCGATGAGCTCCGAAGGCATATGCGCAGGGATGAGAAATCCGTCTTGGACGGTATGAATTGTATCGGGCCGGGCGGAGCGGCCCGCGGCGGCGGACCTATCGGCGGGCGGGCAGGACGCGCACCGTGCGGCGCACGACGATCACACGCGTGCCCATCTTCGCCGTCAGGCGCAACGACACCGCGACCGACCGTCGCCGGGCGAGCGCGGCGCGTGAAGAGGCGGGCAGCTCGATGCGCAGCCGCACACCACCGGCCTTGCGCAGCGTCCGCCGCACGGGGGTCATCCGCTTCGCGACCCGTCCGCTCGACGCGGTGCCGCTCAGCGTCACCGAGCAGGCAGCCTCGCAGGCGATGCTCGCCGCGATCCGCCCCTTGACGCCGTACTGGCGCGCGCGGGCGGCGAGCGTGGCCCGAGGCGTACGCGTCGAGCGAACCGTCGTCGCCCCCACGTCCTGGCCGGGGGTGCGCGTATCGGTCGCCGTCCCGGCGCCGCTGGTGACCGAGCCCGCGGTCGTCCAGACGAAGGTCACCGAGGACGACGCGCCCTGGTAGGCGTTGTCGACGTCGTCAGACTCGCCGGAGGGGAAGCTCACGGTGAAGCGATAGCGGCGCGCCTCGCTCTGGGCGAGGCTGCCGAGGTCGGCGCCACGCAGCTGGTCGAGCGGCCCCGCGTAGACGGCGCTGGGTGTCCGCCCGGCCGTGACGTCCTCGATCGCGAGGTCGAGCACGGTCGAGAGCGGCGCGCCGGTGTCGACGAGGTCGCGCGGGCTGAGGGTGAAGGCGCCCGAAGCGTCGCCGACGTTGGTGACCGTGACCTCGCCCGAGCGCGAAGCGCCGGGCGCCAGCCCGGAAGCCACAAGCACC
>DAITAN010000468.1:0-1860 GCA_036824235.1 Gaiellaceae bacterium
GTTTGTCGATAGGCGTTCGTGGAATGTAGGGATCGTCCCGGACGACTCGAAGCCGAACACGACGATCACCGCCGGGCCGCGCAACCCGACCACGGCGCGCATCGCGACGTTCAGGTTCACGTCCTCCCAGGCCGGCTCCAAGTTCGAGTGCAAGCACATGAGCGGCCCGTGGACGGCGTGCACGTCGCCGCGCACGTACCGGAGCCTCGCCCTCGGCTTGCACACGTTCCGCGTCCGCGCGATCGACCCCTCGGGGAACATCGACGCCACCCCGGCCGTGCGCACGTGGCGCATCAATCGACCGTAACCACTTTTCAACGACCGCCCAGGGCGCTACAGTCCCGCGCACGTTGACACGCCGAGTACCTTCTTGGGTGGTTCTCGGAGGCGCGCTGATTCTTCTCGCCGCTGCGGGCTGCGGCGGGGGCGGCGGCGGTGGCGGCGGGGGCGGGGGTGGCGATCTCGCCCAGGAGGCCGAGGAGGTCGGGCTGCTCCTCGACCGCATCGAGGCGCTCGGCGAGAGCACAACTACGGAGCAGGCGTTCACGACCGAGCTCCAGCAGATCAGCACCGAGGTACAGACCGCTGTCGAGGAGGTCTCCGACGCAGACGCGCCCGAGGAGCTCGAGTCCGAGAAGGCCAAGCTCGCCAACCGGTTGCTTGCACTCCGCACGCAGCTCAGCCGCGCGAAGGGGCTCGCCGACGGCGGGGACCTCGAGGCCGCTCAGGCCGCGGTGGTGAGCTTCCTCTCGATCGGCGACATCCGCACGACGATCGAGAACATCGAGTCCGCGCCGGCCGAGCGCTAGTCGGGCTCGACGACCTCTGGCGTGAGGGCCGCGGTCGACGGCAGCACGACGTCGGCCTCTGCGAGCGCGTCGTCGGCGGGCGGGTACTGCGGGTTCGGGACCGCGATCACGCGCATCCCGGCGGCCTTCGCGCTGAGGATCCCGTTCTCCGAGTCCTCAACCGCCGCGCAACGCTCCGGATCGACGCCGAGCCGGCGTGCGGCCTCGAGAAAGACGTCGGGCGCCGGCTTCCCGCGCGGCACCTCCTCGGATGACACGGTTGCCTTGAAGTAGCGGTCGAGCCGGGAGGTCTCGAGCACGAGGTCGATCAGCTCCCGGTTCGACGACGAGGCGAGCCCGAGCGGCCAGCGGGCGGCGAGAGACTCGACGGCCTCGACGGCGCCTGGCAGGAGCGGGAGCTCCTCGCGGTAGACCTGCTCCAGCCGCCGTACGACCTCGGCGTTGATCTCCTCGGCCGGCTCGGAGAGCCCGATCACTTCGTGCATGTAGCGCGACCACTCGGGCGAGCTCATGCCCATCATGTCCCGCGACGCCTGGTCGTGCCAGCGGCCTCCGCGCTCCTCCGCGAGCTGCTGGCGGACGTCGTCCCACACGTGCTCGGAGTCGACGATCACACCGTCGAGATCGAAGACGACGCCCTCGATCACAGCGCCTCGTACCGCTGCCCGACGTGGACGAGCGCGAGGCCGTCGCGCCCGCGCTCGACCGCCTGGACGGCACCCACGAAGAACGTGTGGTCGCCGGTCTCGAGCTCGCTCTCCAGGCTGGACTCGACCCAGCCGAGCGCGCCCTCGAGGAGCGGGGCGCCGGTCTCACCCGCGCGCCACTCGATCCCGTGCCAGTGCGCCACCGGGGGCACGCCGCGTGCGAAGTGCTGGGCGACCGCCTCCTGGTCGCCCGCGAGAAAGCTGAGCGCGAAGGCTCCGGCCCGGCGCAGGAGCTCGTGCATGGCCGCCTGCCGGGCGACCGAGACCCCGACGAGCGGCGGCTCGAGCGACAGCGAGACCGCGGTTGCGACCGTCAGGCCGAGCCGCTCGCCGGCCGCGTCCAC
>DAITAN010000082.1:0-8816 GCA_036824235.1 Gaiellaceae bacterium
CGCCCCAGAACAACATGATCCAGCCCCACCCCGTCAGATCGACGACGAGGAAGCCAGAGGCAGTGGGGACGAAGTACTCGTCGTCGAACAGAGCGATCAGGCCCTGAAAGAAGTCGATCGCGCCGACGAGCACCAGAAGAATGCCGGCGAAGCCGATCCAACCTGCCGCGGTCTTGGCGTTCATCCCTACCTCCTCTGGAAACATCACAACCCGCGTCGTGAACGAGCTCAGGGAGCCTTCGCGTCTGTACGGCGTCGGGATTCGCCCATAACAGTCGCACTCCCTCCGGACGTGGCGTTGGCCGCCATGACAGCACCGAGCGCCCCGCTCCTCCCCTTCGTGCCTGATGGCGCGCCAGCTACGTGCTCCGGCGCCGTCTCCCGATTAGAGGGATCTGCGCGACGCTTGGCGAACCGCGCGCCATGGACTCCGTATGGCGGCGGTCACATTGCCTTCTAGGTAGAGCGGCGGCGCGGAGCCGCGGGCTGAATGGGTGAGGCCTTCCTGTGGGGCCTTGTCGGGGGCTCCTCGCTGGTGTTGGGGGGAGCCATCGCTCTCCGAGTTCCGATCACTCGCCGCCACGTCGGCCTCATCATGGCCTTCGGTGCGGGAGTGCTGATCAGCGCCGTCGCCTACGAGCTCGTCCACGAGGCGTTCGAGACCACGGCTGGGGACGGCGGGATCGCGCTAGGCCTTCTCTCTGGTGCGGCCGTCTTCTTTGGAGCCGAAGTCATGATCGATCGCCTCGGACGGGCCAAGCAGACGACCGCAGTGGGGGGTGTCGATACGGCCGTAGCTGGGCGGGCGATCGTGCTCGGGATCATCCTCGACGGGATTCCCGAGTCGCTCATCCTCGGCCTCACCGTGCTCGAGACCGGAACGGTCAGCATCGCTTTTCTGTTCGCGGTCTTCATCGCGAACCTCCCGGAGGCCATCGCCGCGACCGCGGCGCTCGAGCGGGCGGGCAGGGATCCGCGCCGGCTGATGCGCTTCTGGGTCCTCGTGGCTCTCGGCTTCGGCGTCGCCTCCCTTCTGGGCTACGTAGTGCTTGACACCGCCTCGCCGCGCACGCTCGCCATCGTGCTCGCCTTCGCCGGTGGCGCGGTGCTGACCATGCTCGCGAACACGATGATGCCGGAGGCCCTCCATCACGGAGGCAAGCTCGCCGGGTTCGTCACGACGCTCGGCTTCGCCGTGGCCTTCGGGATCAGCGCGCTCCAGTAGGCACGTGGAAGCTGCGGGGCCCGGCCGGTGTTCCGCCACGTCCAGTGGAACGCGCTCAACGCCAGTTTCCATGCCAATTAGGCAGGAGCACCACGGTCTAGCAAGTGAAGTGCTCTAGCCGCTGAGCCACGTCGGCACGGCTGGAGAAGCCAGTTTCGAGTATGGCCGCGAGGCTGCTCGTACCCGCCGCTGATCGCCATGACGTGGCCGACCGTGCGGCAGGCGGTGGCGTGCCGAGCGCCCTTAGTCGCCCGCCCGCAAGCGCTCCGAGAAGTACTCGAGCGCCTTCTTCGTCTTGGTCTCCTGTTCGCCGCTGAGGTCGACGCCCCGCTCCGTCAGGAACGCCCTCGATTCGGCTGCGACCTGGAATGCCTCCGAGGGCATGCACTTCGTCGACAGCTCCAGAATCATCGAGTTGTCCGGGTAGAGCCAGAGCTCGGCAACGAGCTTCCGCGCAAAGCCGTCAGGCGCGAACTTCAGCTTGAGCACCAAGATCGGGCCGAGGATCGAGAGATCGTTCAGCTCAAGGCCTTCGGGTGCATGCGTGGCGTACAGGGCCCGCTGCTCCTTGGAGAAGAGCTTGCGGATCGGTCTGTCTCCGAACGCCGTCTCCCTGACGTTCGGCGTCTTCAGCGCGCGCTTCATCGAGCCCGAGCAGACGAACCCGCCCGGCATCGCATCGACCTCGACGCCGAAGCTCGGCGAGTCGCGCAGATCGTCGGACAGCTCGTCCGGGACGATCGGGCGCAGCTTGACGACCGAGTCGTCTCCCTTCCCCTGGACGCGGCGGGCGCGTACGACGAGACCCTTGGCGTTGAGCGCCAGATCCGGCGTGTCGAAGAAGTAGACCTGCCGGATCTGAGCGTCGAGGGGGTCGACCCCGAGCGCTGCGGCGCCGCTGGTGCGGTCGGACACCGGCACGGTCAGCTTGAGCTCGACGCTGTCGGCGCCCTTCGTCAGTGCGAGCAGCTCGGCGACCTGCTGATCGGACAGGTTGGGGCTCGTTGTCTTGCTGGCCATGGCATTCCTTTCTCGAGCGGACAGCTATCCAACCAGCCGGTCTGCTTGCCGTCCAGCGCAGGATCAGCGGGCCTTCTTACCCCGCGCGGCCGGAGAGGCGTGGAGACTCCCCAGGTCGATCGCGATCGCAAGGAGCAACGCCTGCCCAGAAGTTCACAGGGTTGAAGAGCAGCGGCTCCTTGTCCCCGATGAGGTTGAACACGAACCAGATGGCAAACCAGATCAGCGTCAACGTCTCCGCCTTTCGTCGAGGAGTTCATATCGCAGACAACGCCGAGCTGCCGGGCGGGTCTCGGAGACACCGCCTCGCCCTCCAAGCGCTAGGGGCGCTCCGACACAGGCTCGATCGCGCGCTCGAAGCGTTGTCGGTACCACGCGCCTTCGTATCCCGCCGGGTGCCACCCTGCTCGGACGAGCGCATCGACGAGGGTCGCGTGAGCCTCGTACGCCTCGTCCGGGACGTCTTCGGCCGGCCAGAGGAATCGTGGTGAGCGCTCGACGATCCAGTCGCGTCCTTGCAGTCCGAAGGCGACCGCGTAGAAGTCGGCGACTCCCCCATCCCGCCATCCGAAGATCGAGCACGTCACCGTCCTCCCGGTCGGCAGGAGGTCGGCGACCACCGGCGATTGCTCGCCGACAGGCCGCAGCTTGGCGCGATGGCTTCGGCTTGTCGTGCGTCTACGTGTCGGAGCCTTTGTAGGAGGCTTGACCCGCGCGGACGGCCCGGGCTTGGCCGCAGCCGCCGGCTTGGGGAGCTTGAGGGCTCCGGGCGGTTTCTCCACCTCGGAGGACTTGCCCGCGCGCGGCGGCTTGGAGATTCTCTGCGGCTTGACGGCTCCGGCCGGTTTGGCGGGCCTCCCAGGCGGTTTCTTGGGGTTAGGCAGCCTCTTCGCCTTGGCCGGGCTCGACGGCTTCTTCGCGACATCGGCTCCTCTTGATCGCTTGGCCCCTGCCGGCGCTTTCGAAACGGATCCCGGAGGTGCCCCGCGTGGGACGTCGGTCACCGCGTACAGCGGCGACGGTTCCCAAAGCCCGCTCAAACGCTCCCGAAGCCCCTTGCGCCAGTCGCGAGGTTGGACGCCCATGCCGACAGCAAGGACGAGCAGGAGAAGGCCGAGCGCCACGATGCCTCCAAGGAGGGGGAATGGATCCCCATCCGCGGCCGCAGCATCGGTCTCGTCGCCGGTCGCCGGCACGCCGTCGCCAATCTGCTCACGTGTCTCCTCGCCGTCGTTGCCGCCCTGCGTCGGGTCGGTCTCGGGAACGAGCGGATACTCCTCCCAAAGCTCGGTGGGGGTCTGCGCAGCGGCGGCCTGGCTGGAAACCACGGCCCACGACACCGCGAGCGCGACCACCACGAGAAGGACCGGCCACCGGGAGAGGAGCGGGCTCATGTGATCGTGAGCGGCGTACCGACCGGCATCAGCCGCTCGAGAGCCAGGATGTCGTCGTTTCGGAGCCGGATGCACCCGTGGGAGACGCGACCGGGCAGGAGGTCGGGCCGGTTGGTCCCGTGGATGCCGACGAAACCGCCTCCCGGCCAGTCCGTCAAGGTCTCGGACCGAGCGCTCGTCCCGAAGGCGACAGGGCCATAGAAGGCGTTCGCGTACCGCGTCAGCTTGTTGCGGATGTAGAACTCGCCCGTCGGCGTCGGGTTCTCGGGCCGCCCCACGCCGACACGCGTCTCGAATACCCGCTTACCCTGCCGATAGAGGGTCGCGGTCAGCTTCGCGACGTTGACCACGAGGTGGGTCGAGACCGTTCCGTAACCGCCGAGCGCAGAACGAGGAACCCAGCCGGCGGCGTCGTTCTCGAGGGTAGGCAGCCGCGCCCTCACCCACAGGGCTCCGCGGGCGTCGCGACGGCGGTCGAGGACGAGGACGAGGTTCCGCGTGCCCTCCGGCGTACGCGTCGACAGTCGGCCGATCACCGCCGCCGATCGATCGGCACCGGCACGCACGGGAGTCGCACGCCTGACCGGCGACCAGAAAGCGAGGTGATCGACGCCCGAGAGCGCTTCGGGCTCGGGCGGCACGAACGCCGGGGGAACGGGTCGCGGGAGCGTGGCGCCAGCATCGGGTCGGCTGTCGACCGCGGGCGTCGCAGCCGAATCGCGGCCGGCCAGCGTTGCCCAGGTGACAAGGACGGCGAAGGCCACGCAGGCGACGAGCGCCACGCTCAACGGTCCACGGACAGCGCGTCTCATCCGGTGAAGCGCGGCCCCCTCCGGCCCTGGGCCCTGGGGCGTGGGACGATGAATCGCGTCGACCGAATCACCCGGCTGACTCCGGCGAGCGTCTTCGGCGGGTCGAATGCGGAGGCGACGGGATCGACGCCGACGATCCTCCGCGCCCACGCCGCATGTCTCGCCTCGACCGTCAGGAGCGAGAAGAACGCAGACCGAAGCGCTGGGTCGCTGACCCTGGGCGCTTGTCCACCGAGGAGCGCGACGGTGAGATCCTCCATCGCCACCGCCGTCCGCGTGAATGCATTGGGATCCTCCGTCACTCCGCGATAGTCGAAGAACGGCTTCGGCGCGGCGCGCCGGCGGAGGACGGCCTTGAGGATCTTCACGTGGGCCCGCTCGTGCGCGCCGAGCGTCCTCGCCCACCGCTCGCGCTCGGCGTCCATCGCTCTGATGGTTCCGAGCGACTCGGCCTCCGTATAGAACCCCGCCTGCAGGTACTCGAAGGCCAGCGCGTAGTTGAGTATCGCGGTGTCCTGCTTGGCGCTCGGGGCAGCTTCCGCTGTCTCCGAAAGTCCGGCGATGAGGGCGGCACTTCCGAGCGCGGCGGAGCGCAGGAACTGGCTGCGCGTCAAGCCGACCGCAGCGTCGAGCGCCTCTTCGATGGCGCCGTCTGCGTCGATCTGGGCGAGCGTCGGGAGGCTGTGTGCGTCGGCCATCGTCGTCAACTCCCCGGCAGGCCCAAGCCGGCCCGCTCGAGGGCGGACACGACGCCCCCCGCGCTCGCCGCCGGGTCGGCAGCAACGGGGGCTGGGTGGCGGCCGACGATCGCCAGAATCCAGGCCGCATGCCGAGCTTCGACCGAGACGAGCGGCGCGACAGCCGCGACGGCCTCGACGGTCAAGTTCGGGCCCTGGCCGATGTATGCCGAGACTCCCGTGTCCTCGAGAGTGACCGCCGCCTCGATGAAGGCGTCCTCATCCGAAACGGCCTCTACGAGGTCGAGCTCGGGCTCGTCTTGTGCTGCGTCACCGAGCAGCTCCCGCAGCCGCTCGACGTGGCTGCGCTCGTGCTCGCCGGCGACCTTTGCAAACTCCGCCAGCTCTCCGGAGACCGCACCCTGTGAGCCCGCCTCGGCATAGAACGCGGCCTGCAGGTACTCGAGTCCGAGCAGGAAGTTGAGGATACGCTCGTCCTGCTCGGAAGAGGGGGTCTGCGCCGCCGCCGGACGCCCGAGCCCGCTGATCACTCCCACTACGGCGGCAGCTCCCGCGAGGCCGCCGACAAGTAGGCCCCGCCGGGAGCGACCGTCCACCGCTGATTCCATCACAGGCACACCGCAGTTCCAAACCATCCTGTGCCGCCAGGCACGGTCCAACTACCCGTGACACGGAGAAGTAATCCTCTTTTCGCGCGCAACCGCCCGTCCGACGCGGGGCGGCCACGCGCGGTCTCTCCACCGTTCCGGACGCGCCGCTCGTAGCGCTCCACGCATCGATGGAGCTTCCGCGGCGGCGGAGCAACGTTACGCGTTTGCCAGTCGGCGTCGCGGGTATTCGACCGCCGTGGCGAAGCTGATCTATCGACCCTTCGGACTGATGTTCAGCGTCCTAGGCGGCGTGCTCGCCAGCGCTCTCTTCAAGCGGCTCTGGAAGGTCTACTCCGACGAGCAGGACCCGCCGAAGGCGAAGGAGAGCGAGTACAGCTGGAAGGAAGTCCTCCCGGCCGCATTGCTGCAGGGCGCCATCTTCGGCCTCGTGAAGGCGGCGATAGACCGCGGCGGCGCACGGGCCTTCGAAAGGCTCACGGGAACATGGCCGGGCGACTAGTCGCCGACGCGCCCGAGCAGGCCTACGGGAACGAGGAGGCGCCGCACGGCTCGTACGCGGCGTTCCTCGCCGCCTACAACGTCGCCTTCGCCGGGGCGCTGATCGGAGCACGCATCGCCGGACGCAGGCTTCCGACCCCCGGGCTCGGTGACATCGCGCTCTTCGGCGTGGCCACGCACAAGCTCAGCCGCCTGCTGGCCAAGGACAAGGTGACGGCTCCGCTGCGGGCGCCGTTCGCGGAGTACTCCGACGACGGAGGCCAGGCCGAGGTCGAGGAGCGGCCTCGAGGCGAGGGTCCAAGACGCGCCGTCGGCGAGCTCATCACGTGCCCGTACTGCCTCGACCAGTGGGTCGCAGGCGGCTTCGCCGCCGCGTCGATCTTCGCTCCGCGCGCCACCCGTCTGACCGCGAGCGTCTTCGCGACCGTCGCGATCGCCGACTTCCTGCAGATGGGCTACAGGCTCGGCCAGCGCGCGCTCTAGCGCGCAGCTCAGTTCACGAGCTTCTGAGTCATCGCGTGGATGGCGAGGCGCCAGAGGAAGAGTCCCCACGCGACGAGCACGCCCAGCGAAACTAGATCCTCCCACCCCCTGAGGCCAAACACAGCGGCCCTCACCAGCTCGACGCAGTGGTACAGCGGGTTGAACTGGGCGAGCACCTGCGCCCACTCGGGAAGACCGTCGATTGGGAAGAACGTGCCGGCGACGAGGAACAGCGGCGTGAGCACCGCGCTCACGACGTAGTTGAAGTTCTCAAAGGACTTGGCAAAGCCCGCGACCGAGATACCGAAGCACGCCCAGCCGAACCCGGCGATCCACGCGATGAACGGGACGAGGAGCATCCCCCACGACGGCTCCAGCCCGAAGAAGATGGCAACGATCATGGGGACGTTCCCGTAGACGCCGGCACGCGTGGCGATCCACAACGCCTCCGCCGTGACCAACTCCTCGGTGTCCACGGGCGCGGCCAAAATGGCGTCATACGTACGCTGAAAGCTGTACTTCACGAACGTTCCGAACATCGCCGGGAACGCGCTCGAGAACAGCACCGCAGTCGCGACAATCCCCGTCCCGACGAAGTCGACGTAGTCGTAGCCGCCGATCGTGCTCACGAGCGACCCGAAGCCGAAGCCGAACGCGAGCAGGTAGATCGTCGGCTCGACCGTGGACGAGAAGGTCGACGAGCGCCAGAACGAGGAGAAGTTCACGACCTCGCGCACGAGGACGCCGGTGATCGCCGGGCGCTCGAGGCGCCCGAGAGTTGTGCGGGCCGTGCTCCGCGTCGCCATCACTCGATCTCCTCGCCCGTGAGGAGCACGAAGACGTCCTCGAGATTGGCGGGGCGGCGCTCGCCCTCGGGCGCTCGGCCGTCGGCAGCGTCAACGCCGAGCACGGAGACGCTCGTCCCCGTTCGGCGCGTCTGGAAGCCGGCGGCACGGGCGTCTCGCTCCGCCTCCGCGAGCCTCGCCGGCGGTCCGTAGACCTCGATCGCCTGGCGGCCGGCGTGCTCGGCGACGAGCTCGGCAGGACGTCCGGAGGCGACGGCCTTTCCTTGCGACATGATCATGACCGTGTCGGCAAGGCGCTGTGCCTCCTCGATGTAGTGCGTCGACATGAGAATCGTGGTGCCTTCGGCCCGCAGCGAGTCGATGAGGGCCCACAGCTCCTGGCGGACCTGGGGGTCGAGTCCGACCGTAGGCTCGTCGAGCAGGACCAGACGGGGCCGGTGGACGAGCGCACGGGCGATCAGCAGCCGCCGCCGCATGCCGCCGGAGAGCTTGTCGACGCGGCTGTCGCGCCGGTCGACGAGGTTCGCCATCTCGAGCGCGCGCTCGATCGCTGAGCGCCGCTCGACGCGGGGAATCCGGTAGAGGTGGGTGAAGACGAGCAGGTTTTGCTCGACGGTGAGCGTCGTGTCGAGGTTGTCGAGCTGCGGCGTGACGCCACACTGGGCCCGTGCCGGCTTCGACTCCTCGGGAAGGCGGTACCCGAGCACCTCGAGCTCGCCCTCGTCGGCGATCGCCTGCGCCGTCAGGAGCCGCATCGTCGTCGACTTGCCCGCGCCGTTGGGCCCGAGCAGGCCGACGCACGTCCCCTCCGGGACGTCGAGGTCGAGGCCGTCGACCGCCGTGATCGGCCCGTAGCGCTTCACGACTCCGCGCAGCCGAATGGCGAGCTCGCTGCTCACGCCCCCAGCTTGCCATTCGCGTGACCCTTCCCGCAGAGGCGCCTGACGTTCGCGGATACGCTGGCACCATGAGTGCCGAGCCGACGAACGAGAGCGAGATCCTTTTCGGTGAGGAAGTGGGCGGCGAGCTACCGCTGCCCGAGCTACTCGCCGACGCGCAGCGGCACCTGGAGGCGCTCGCGGCCCGCTACGGCGACGATCTGACGGACGTCGAGAGATTCGAGGTGCTTGACGAGGCGCTCGACGAACTGGACGCGGCCCTCGAACGGGTCCGGGATGCCCGGGGGAAGCTCCTGCGCATCGAGCTCCGCCTCGCCACCGCGTACGAGAACGCGGTCGCGCGCGTCCGCCAGGCCGAGCGCGGCGAAAC
>DAITAN010000469.1:0-1831 GCA_036824235.1 Gaiellaceae bacterium
ATTGTGTCCTTCAGCGAGCGCCCGCTCGACGTCGTCTACCTGGAGAGCGAGCGCGGGGACGTCCGCGACACGGGCGCCGAGACCGCGATGGCGCGTCGCGACCTGGGCTTCCTACCGCAGACCTCGGTCGAGGAAGGCCTGTGCGCGGAGTTCGAGTGGATGCGGGAGCACGACGTTCGTGCCTCGTCGAACGGCCGACGGGTCGCAGCGAGGTAGAGATGCGGAACGGCGCGTGGCTCGAGCCCCTCCGCCGCGAGTTGGACGCAGCTGCGGGGGCCTGCACGTTTTTCTTCCGCGACGACGACGCCGGCTGGGCGACCGACCGGCTCGGCTCCCTCCTCGACCTCTTCGCGGGCTACGCGATTCCGCTCGACCTGGCCGTCATCCCTGCAGCGCTCGATCCCGAGCTGGCGGCACGGCTGCGGAGCCGCCGCGAGGTCGAGCCCCGACTGCTCGCCTTCCACCAGCACGGCTTCGCACACACGAACCACGAGCCTGCCGGGCGCCCCTGCGAGTTCGGCCCGAGTCGGCCGACAGCGCTTCAGCGCCAGGACATCGAGACGGGAGCGCACCGCCTGGAGGCGCTCCTCGGAGACACGGCGCCGATCTTCACGCCGCCCTGGAACCGCTGCACCGAGGACACCGGGCATTGCCTGCTCGAGGCCGGCTTCCGCGTTCTCGTGCGCGACTCGACCGCGAACGGGCTCGGCCTGGACGGGCTCGAGGAGCTCCAGGTGCACGTCGACTGGTCGGCGCGGCGGAAAGGACAGCCCCTTGCGCGCTCGGACGTCGGCCTCCTGCTGGCCGCGGCATGCCGACGAGGGCCAACGGGCGTAATGCTCCACCACGCCGTGCTCGACCGCCACGCCCGCAACGACATCGAGCGGCTCCTCGAGCTTCTCTCCGAGCACGCGAGCGCCCGCTGCGTCCCTCTCGGCTCGCTCGTCGCGACCGAGCGCACGAGCGCCCGAGCTCGTGGCGGACGAGATCAAGCGCTTCCTGGCTAGGTGACCGATGAGGCGCGCCGCTCCAGCCGGTCTCTATCTGCGAGACCCGAACTCAACCAAGGGAGAGCCATGTTCAAGGACACGAAAGCCTTCAGCAGCTTCTCCGTCCCCGACATCGGGGCCGCGAAGCAGTTCTACGGCGAGACACTCGGCCTCGAGGTCGTCGAGAATCAGGAAGGCCTCGAACTGCGCCTCGCGGGCAGCACGTCGGTCTTCGTCTATCCGTCGGACACCTACACGGCGCCCAAGCACACCGTCCTCAACTTCCCGGTGGATGACATCGAGGAGGCGGTTGACGAGCTGAACAGGCGCGGCGTCACGATGGAGCAGTACGACCTGCCGGAGATCAAGACGGACGAGAAGGGGATCTTCAGGGGCGACGGCGAGATGGGGCCGCGCGCGATCGCGTGGTTCAAGGACCCCGCCGATCACGTCCTGTCAGTTCTGGAGATCGAGTAGCGGCAGCCAGGCTCGCACCGCGGCGGCTACGGCCTCGACGTCCGCCTTCAGGCCGTGGTCGCCGGGCACGCGGGCGACCGTTCGGCCAGGCCCCTCGGGCGGCATGCCGAACGGGTCGCGCTTGCCTTGAACGACGAGCACCGGGACCTCCAGGGCTTCGAGCTCCTCGAGGCGGCTCTGCGGGGGCTTGCCCGCGCGCCGCGGCGGCTCGAGCGGGAAGGCGAGGCAGAGAACGGCGACCGCGCCGGTCGCGGTCGACGTGCGACAGGCCACTCGTGCGCCGAGCGAGCGGCCGCCGACGACGACCGGCAAGCCGGCCAGCTCGTGCCCGCGGAGATGCTCGACGACGGCCGTCCAGGCAGCGT
>DAITAN010000083.1:0-8727 GCA_036824235.1 Gaiellaceae bacterium
ATCGCCTCACGCAGCTCGGCCAGCTCGTCGTCGAGGTCGCCGAGCGCGCCGGAGAGCTCCGGGTAGTCGAAGCCGGCTGAGGCGGCGCGCCTCTGGACCTTGCGCGCGTGCAGGAGCGGAGGAAGCTGCTCCGGCACGTGGTGGAAGATCCCCTCCCGCTCCTCCTGCTCGCGCTTCAGCTCCTCCCAGCGCCCCTTGACCGCGGCCGGCGTCTCGAGCTCCGCGTCGCCAAAGACGTGCGGATGGCGGCGGATCAGCTTCGCCCTGATGCCGCGTGCGACCTCCGCCAAGTCGCCGGAGCCGCGCTCCTCGAGGAGGAGCGAGAGGAACACCGTCTGGAAGAGCAGGTCGCCGAGCTCGTCCAGGAGCTTCTCGTCGTCCTCCGCGAGTGCAGCGTCGGCGACCTCGTAGGCCTCCTCGACTGTGTGCGGGACGATCGTCTTTGCCGTCTGCGCGCGATCCCACGGGCAGTCGCGCCGCAGCTGCTCGGCCAGCTCCTGAAGTTCGACGAGCGCCTGCTCGAGGCCGTCGCCGCCGCCCACCGGGCTACTCGGTCTCGGTCTCGGTCCCGGTCTCGTCCGGCGTCGTGCCGGTGTCGCCCTCGCCGGTCGTCGTCGCGGCGGGCGGAGGCGGCTCGAAGCCGGGGGCGTACGCGGTCTCATCGTCGAAGCGGGCCCGGAGCTCCTCGATCCACTCGTTGATCCGCGTGTTCTTCTTTTCTTCGAGCAGGGTGTCGCTGATCTGATCCTCGACAGCAGCGAGCTCCTGCGTCGAGGCCTCCTTCACATCCCCGACGGCCTCGATGATGTGCCAGCCGAACTGGGTCTTGACCGGCTCGGAGAGCTCGCCCGTGTCGAGTGCGAACGCGACCTTGTCGAACGGTGCCACCGTCGCGCCCTGCTGCGCGGTGAACTTGCCGCCGTCCTTCTTCGAGGCCGGGTCCGTGGAGAACTGACGTGCGAGCTTCGCGAAGTCTGCGCCGCCCTCGAGCTGCGCATGCAGCTGATCGGCGCGCGCCTTCGACTTGACGAGGATATGGCGAACCTCGCGCGAGGCCGGCGTCTCGAACTGCGCCGCGTTCTCCTCGAAGTAGGCCTGAATCTCGTCATCAGTGACCTTGACCTCGCTGGTGACCTTCTCGAAGACCTTCTCGGAGAGGAGGCGCGTCCTCAGGTCGCTCCTGACCTGCTCCTCGGTGAGGCCCTGCGCCTCGAGCTCGTCCTGGTACTTCTTTTCGTCGCCCTCGAAGAACTGCTCCTTCAGCTCGTCGAGGCGCTTGTCGACGTCCTCGTCGGTGACGGTGACGTCGAGCTCCTCGGCCGCGATCTCGAACTGCGCCTGCTCGACAAGGCTGCGGACGATCGCGTTGCGGAGCTGCGCGAACTCCGGCGTTCCCGCCGCCGGGAACTCCTGCTCGCGCGCCTCGTAGGTCTTCTCGGCCGACGCGAGGAGCCGGTCGTACTCGGCCTTGGTGATCTCCTTCTCGCCGACGACCGCGATCGCGTTCGCGGGGACGTCGATGTCACTGGAGTCGCCGTCGTCGTCGTCGCCGCCGCCGCAGCCGACGGCCGCCACGGCGAGCGCGAGCGCAGCGAAAACGGCGATGTAGCGAGACCAAAAAGGCATGGTGGGCGGACAGCTAGGCCGAAAGCCGTAGATCGAGGATACCATCGACCAGCGCGAGCGCCTGGGGGAACCCGTCCCCCCGTTGGGTGAGCTCGCGCTTCGCGCTCGAGTAGACGGCGGTCGGCGCCGTCGTCCGGAGCTCCCGCAGCTCCGCCGATCCGAGCACGAGCGGCCCGACGACCGCGCGCCCGCCGCGAAAAACGAGGTAGTCGGCACCGATGCGCGCCAGCTTCAGCTTCGCGTCCTGGATGGCGAAGAGGTTCTCGACCGGCTCCGGGACGGGGCCGAAACGGTCCTCGGTCGCCGCGTGGAGCTCGCGCAGCTCGTCCTCGGACTCGACGAGCGCGAGGCGGCGGTGGAGGTCGATCTTCTGCGCTTCGGCGGGCATGTAGTCCGTCGGGACGTACGCGTCCACCTGCGCGTCGACACGCACGGGCCGCGCGACGGCGCGGCGGGTGCCCGAGAGCTCGGCCACGGCCTCGCCGAGGAGCTCGACGTAGAGCTCGAACCCGATGGCGGCCACGTGGCCCGACTGCTCCGCCCCGAGGAGGTTGCCGGCCCCGCGGATCTCGAGGTCGCGCATCGCGATGGCGAAGCCGCTGCCGAGCTCCGTGTGGTCGGCGAGCGTCGCCAGGCGAGCGCGAGCCTCCGGCGTGAGCTCCTGACCGTCCGGATAGAAGAGGTAGGCGTGGGCGACCTCGTCGCTACGGCCCACGCGCCCGCGGATCTGGTAGAGCTGGGCGAGTCCGAGCGCGTCTGCGCGCTCGACGACCAGCGTGTTCGCCTGCGGTATGTCGAGGCCGGACTCGATGATCGTGGTGGAGACGAGGACGTCCGCATCCCCGGCCAGGAACGACAGCATGTGGCCCTCGAGCTCGCGCTCCGGCATCTGCCCGTGCGCCACCGTGACGCGGAGCTCGGGGACGAGCTGGCGAAGGTGCTCCGCCGCCTCCTCGATCGTCTCGACGCGGTTGTGGAGGAAGAACGACTGACCTTCGCGCCTGTGCTCCCGCATCAAGGCCTCCCGCACGAGCTCCTCGTCGTACTCGCCGACGTGCGTGCGGATCGGCCGACGACCCTGCGGCGGCGTCTCGATCACGCTGATGTCGCGGAGACCGGCGAGCGACATGTGGAGCGTGCGCGGGATGGGCGTTGCCGAGAGCGCGAGGACGTCTACCTCGAGCCGGAGCTGGCGCATCAGCTCCTTCTGCGCCACGCCGAAGCGCTGCTCCTCGTCCACGATGACGAGGCCGAGATCCTTGGGGACGACGTCGCGCGAGAGCAGGCGGTGCGTCCCGACCAGGACGTCCACCTTTCCGGCCGTGAAGTCCGCGAGCACGCGCTTCACCTCCGCTGGCTTGCGGAATCGCGAGACCAGCTCCACCGTGACCGGCAGGTCGCGGTAGCGGTCGCGGAAGGTGTTCCAGTGCTGCTGCGCGAGGATCGTCGTCGGCGCGAGGAAGAGCACCTGCTTGCCGTTGGCGACGGCCACGAAGGCAGCGCGGACCGCGACCTCCGTCTTCCCGAAGCCGACGTCGCCCGCCACCAGGCGGTCCATCGGCCGGGCCGACTCGAGGTCCTCCTTCACGACCTCGATGGCCACGCGTTGGTCGGGAGTCTCCTCGAAGGGGAAGCTCGCCTCGAGCTGCTCGACGAGCTCGTTGTCGGCCTCGTAGGCGATCCCTTCCGCCCGCTGGCGTTGGGCGTAGAGAGCGAGCAGCTCGCCGGCGAGCTCGTGCGCTCCCGCCCGCGCGCGATTCTTGATCGTCTGCCACGCCTTCCCGCCGAGCTTCGAGAGCGCGGGGGCGTGGCCGTCGGCGCCGACGTAGCGCGAGACCTTGGCGATCTGCTCGTGCGGGACGTAGAGGCGGTCGTCGCCGCGGAAGGCGAGGAACAGGTAGTCGCGCGTGACGCCTGCGACCGTCTTGGTCTCGAACCCCAGGAGCTGTCCGACTCCGTGATCCTCGTGGACGACGTAGTCGCCCGTGCGCAGGTCGGCAAAGCTCTGGAGCGCGCGCCCGACGCGGACGTCGGCGCGCGGCGGGCGCTTGCGGAAGACCTGTGTGTCCGGCAGGAGCGCGATGCCGAGGTCGCGCAGGACGAACCCGCGCCGCGCCGGCGAGACGGCGAAGACGAGGCCCGGCTCCTCGGGGAGATCCTCCCCCGCTTCGACCACGACAGCCTCGACGCGCCGGAGCATCGCCTTCGTCCGCAACGCCTCGCCGCGGTGGGCGAAGGAGACCACGACGCGGTTTCCCCCGCGGACGAAGGCGAGGAGGTCGCGCTCGGCCTCGGAGAGCCCGCGCGCTGCGATCGCCGGGCGCTGGGCTTCGAACGAGTGCCGTTGACCGGCTGGGAGCTGCGAGGCGCGCAGCGCGTCGCCGAGCTCGAGGGTCGACCCGAGCTCCTCGCGCACGACTTCCTCGACCTCGTCGGCCTGCCACACGAGGTGCGGCGCGGGCAGCGGTGCCACGAGGTCGGCCGGGACAGGGGGCGCCTCGCCCGCTTCGTCGTCGACGGTCATCGTCTCCAGGTCGCCGACGAGACGCTCGGCCGCGGGGTAGACGGTGGCCTCGTCGAGCTCGTGGAGCGTCCGCTGGGTGAAGGGCGAGAACGCACGCAGCGACTCGATCTCGTCCCCGAAGAGCTCGACGCGGACCGGCTCGCGCCCGGTCGACGGGAAGACGTCGACGAGGCCGCCGCGAACGGCGAACTGCCCGCGCTCCTCGGCCTGGGCGACCCGCTCGTAGCCGGCGAGTGCGAGGAGCTCGGCCAGGCCCTCGCTGCCCGGCTCGTCGCCGGCGCGCAGGACGATCGGCTCGGGGCGTGAGCCCTCCGGCGGGATGCCCTCGGCCGCGCCGAGCGCGGAGGCGCAGACGAGGCCGCCCGCGGCAAGCACCTCGAGGGCGCGCGCCCGCTCGCCGACGAGGTGTGGCGGCGGCTCGAGCCCGCTGCCCCAGCGGACGCCACGGGAGGCGAAGAGGCCGACGCGCTCCTCGCCGAGGAACCACGAAGCGCCCTCGGCGGCGTCGCGTGCCTGCGCATCGTCCGGCAGGACGCAGACGAGCGGCCCGCCCCGCGCCAGATGGAGCGCGGCCAGGAAGAGGGGCAGGATCGGCTCGGAGACGCGCGTCTCCCCCGGATCGTCCAGGAGCTCGCGCATGCGCTCGCCCTCCGCGAGCACGCGGGCGATCGGGGCGAGGGCAGGTGCCTGGGTGCTGGTGGGCCGGTCCATGACGACTGGCGGAATCTGCGTTCCGCGGGGTCATCGTATCCGCGGCGAGAGGCACTACGATCCCGGCCATGGCCGGCGAGCTACGACCCATCGGAACCCGCCCGACTCTCGTTGCGTCGTTCGACCCCCCGGGTGCCGACGAGGCGTTTCTCCGCTGGCGGGAGAAGCACGCCGACGCGCTGGCCGCCGTGCCCCCTGAGGCCATGCGGATCGAGTACGGGCGCGCGATCGGCGGAGGCCTGGCCGTTCGCGTCCGGATTGACGAGCAGCACGTACCCGACTCACTGAGCAGCTGATCTCTCTCACCCGTCGAGGGCTAAGGTCGGGGAAAGGTTCTGCCGAAAACGTGGTCAGCACCGGCGTCGGGCCGCTACGGCGCGCGGAGCATCTGCGGCGGGTCGTCTCCAGGCGGGGGCGGCCCGCCTTCTACGTTCTAAGGGCGCTCGTTGAAGCGCCGCTGCGCTTCGTCGACGCCGTCACGCGCGATCGTCTCGACCGCGTCCGCGGCCCTCGCGACGAGACCCTCCACGTCGACCACGTCGTCGAACGGCGACAGGACCCAGTCGGCCACCGGCCGCGGGTCGCCCCGCTCCGGCCTCCCCACGCCGATGCGCAGGCGCAAGAACTCCTGCGAGCCCAGATGCTGGCCGAGCGAACGTAGCCCGTTGTGGCCTGCGAGCCCTCCGCCAGAGCGCGCCTGCAGGCGGCCGAGCTCGAGGTCGACCTCGTCATGGACGACGAGGAGCTGCTCGGGCGGGAGCTTGTAGAACCGCACCGCGGCGCCGACCGAGCGGCCCGATTCGTTCATATAGGTCTGCGGCTTCAGCAGCGCGACTCGGGCGCCGTCGAGGCGCACATCGGAGAGGTCGCCCGAGAACTTGGAGCGGAAGGACGCTCCGTGTCGCCGCGCGAGCTCGTCGACGACCATGTGGCCGACGTTGTGTCGCGTGCGGGCGTACTCCTTGCCCGGATTTCCGAGCCCCGCGACGAGCAGATCGAGCGACGGGGCCGACTCGCCCCGCCGGAAGAGCCTCACTCGCTCTCGTCGGCCCCTTCGGCCGTCTCGCCCTCGGCCTCCGGCTCGGCGCCTTCCTCGGCGGCCTCTTCGCCCTCAGCCAGCTCGCCTTCCTCGAGCTCCTCTTCCTCGACCTCGGGCTCCTCGATCTTGGTCGGCGGCGTGACGTTGAGGACAACCGAGTCGGGGTCGTCCAGGATCGTGACGCCCTCCGGAGCTCTGAGGTCCGAGATCCTCAGGCTGTCTCCGATTTCCATGCCGGAGATGTCGAGCTCGAGGCGGTCGGGCACCTCCATCGGAAGCGCCTCGACGTTGATCTCGCGCAGCACCAGTGTGAGCACGCCGCCCTCCTTGACGCCCGTCGACTCGCCGGTCGGCTCCACGGCCACCTGCGCCTGGATCACCTGGTCGAGCCTGACCTCGTGGAGGTCGACGTGCAGGAGGCGGGGGCGAACCGGGTCGAGCTGGTAGTCCTTGAGCACCGCGTGGTGCGTGGTCTTCTGGTCGTCGAAGACGACGTCGAGGATCGCGTGCAGGCCGTGGTCGCCCGTGAGGACGCGGCGCAACTCGCGCTCCTCGACGACGAACGGGTGCGCGTTCTTGCCGCTCCCGTAGAGGACGCCGGGGACCATGCCGGCCGCGCGCAGGCGGCGCGACTCGGCGCTGCCCGCCGACTCGCGTGCCTTCACGCCCAGCTGTATGCGTTCGCCGGCCATCGGCGGGCAAGTGTAGCGAAGGCGCGGAGCCCGAAAGCCCTAGGCGGGTTTGGCGGAATGGTGCTCGCCGTCGGGGTGCGATGGTCGTTCCGAGGCAAGGACGCAGGGAGCGTTCGTATCGAATGAGATACGGGCGCGACTGAGGACGCAGTCCTCGGGGCGAGCAGCGCGGCCCGGCGACATCGCCGGCGTTTCGTCAAAGCCTCCTGGCTTAAGGGCCTACGCGGCCCGCGTCGACGAACGCCTGGTACGTGACGGGCATCTCCTCGGCGAGGAACTGCTCGCACGCGTCGGCGTAGCGCCGGATCTCGCGCTGCGCGGCCTCGGCGGCCCGCAGGGAGACGAAGTTCATCAGCGAGCGCGCGTTGACCGTCCAGTAGAACTCGGTGTAGGAGCCGACCGGCATCACCGCACGGGCGAGCTCGCGCGCGACTCCCTGCTCCACCAGCCGCTCGTAGGCGGCGTAGGCGGCGTCGTAGACGGCCCGCAGCTCCTCGCGCGTCGCCTCGGCGAGCTCGGCGTCGACCGGCTCGAAGGTGTACGCGCCGGGCTTCCCGACCTGCGTCCGCACGTCCTCGGCGTCGGGAACGTAGAAGTCGTCGGTCGCCTTGGCGTAGCGCATGCTGAACTCGTTGAACGAGCCGACGCGGTGCCGGAACCACTCGCGCGCGATGAAGATCGGGGCACGGACGTGGAACCGGAACGCGTTGTGCTCGAAGGGCGTCCCGTGTCGCTCTCGCAGCAAGAAGCGGATCAGGCCCTGATCCGAGTCGTCCATCTCCTCCTTGCGGCGGGCAAAGCTGACGCGCGCGGCGTTGACGACAGAGAGATCGCTCGCCATCGACTCGTCCAGCCGCACGAACCCGTGATCCAGCACCTCGATCGTGCGGGTGTCGGGGATGCTGCGAGACAGAACATTCATACGAAGACCACTCTAACGGCCGCTTCTGTCGGTGCCGATTGCTGGCTACAGTTGTTCAGATTCAACATGCGGCAAGCGGCACCATCCTTGAGACTGCTCGGCCTCACGGCCTGTCTCGTCGTGCTCGGACTCGCCCCCGTCGCATCCGCGCAGGAGGAGCCCCGCCCGCTGCCCGCGCTCGCGCCCGCTCCGGACGACGCGCTGACCGAAGCGCTCGAGACCGGCGAGCTCACCGAGGCGGAGTACGCGCTCGAGCGCGCGGCGAGCGTCTTCGAGCTGCCAGAGGCGCGCGAGGAGTTCGGAGACGTCGAGCGCGCGGGGCGCCATGACGTGACCCTCTATCTCCGCGACCTCGCTCTGCGGGTCGACGATCTCGCCGGCGCCGACCGCCGCGAGGCCAGGAGGATCCTCGCCAGGCCGCCCGGCGGC
The DNA here is from genome assembly GCA_036824235.1 of Gaiellaceae bacterium. Classification (GTDB taxonomy): domain Bacteria; phylum Actinomycetota; class Thermoleophilia; order Gaiellales; family Gaiellaceae; genus JAIBJN01. The sequence continues at coordinate 7,944 of DAITAN010000083.1, forward strand.
GACGTCGAGATCGGGAACGGCTGGACGCACCCGGAGTCGCTGTTCAGCCCGACCTGCAGCGCCGTGCCCGGCGTCGAGCTCTGCGTCCACTGGGTCGACTTCCCGGGCGACCCCGACTCGCCCGATCCGACCGACGACGACCTCGACGGCGTCCCCAACTACGTCGAGCTCACACTGACGACGCTCGAGAACGTCTGGGCCCAGGAGATCGGCGCAGTCGGCTACCGGGCCCCGCTCTCGGACATCACCTCGAACGACAACGGCCTGGATGCGAGGTTCGACGTCTATCTCGACGACCTCGGGAGCGACCTCATCTTCGGCTACTGCACCACCGACGATCCGAACCGCGATTCGACCGAGATCTTCGCTGTGTCGGCGTACTGCGTCCTCGACAACGACTACGACCCGAGCCAGTTCGGGACCGCACACACGCCGCAGGAGTTTCTCGAGGTGACCGCCGCGCACGAGTTCCACCACGCCTCGCAGTTCGCCTACGACTGGCAGGAGGACGTCTGGCTCCTCGAGGGCACGGCCACGAACATCGAGGAGACGGTCTACCCGGACGTCAACGACAACGTCTTCTTCCTCGACTACTTCAGCCCGCTCACCCACCCTGCGGTCTCGCTCGACCGCGGCGGCTTCGGGGACTCCGAGTACGGCGCGTGGATCTTCTGGCGCTACCTGCAGGAGAAGGTCGCGGGCGGCGACCCGGCCATCCTTCGCGAGATCTGGGAGCGCGTCGACGCGCTCGACCCGGACCCGAACGTCCCGGGCGACGAGCCGG
>DAITAN010000470.1:0-1809 GCA_036824235.1 Gaiellaceae bacterium
CACTCGTCGCGCGCACGGTCGACGAGCTGGGTGGCCTCGACCTGGTCGTCCAGGCGGCCGGCGAGGGCTTCGTGCCCCAGCCGGTCGAGGCGGTCACCGAGGATGACTGGGACGCAGCGTTCGGGGCGACGGCCAAGGGCAGCTTCTTTCTCTCGCAGGCGGCGGCCCCGCACCTCCGCGAGTCGGATCTCGGGCTGATCGTGCTCCTCGAGGACGTCGCCGCCTACCAGCCATGGCCCTCCTTCGCGCCGCATTGCGCGGCGAAGGCGGCACAGGCCATGCTGACGCGCGTCCTCGCTAGAGCCCTGGCGCCGGACGTCCGCGTGTGCGGCATCGCCCCCGGCCCGGTGGCCGTTGAGGCGGGACAGGAGGAGCGACGCGCCGCCGAAACGGTGCTCGGGCGCATCGGCTCGCCCGAGGACATCGCCGAGGCGGTCTCCTACCTCATGCGGGCGCCCTTCGTCACCGGTTCGACGCTCGTCGTGGACGGCGGCCGGCTGCTCACGTAGGCCGGTAACCCCCGGCGACAATCCGGTTAGGGCTTGAGTTTCGTATCCCGGATCGGTATGTCTGCGCTAGTGGCAACCGCCGAGAGCGACTCGCGTTTGATCGAACGCGTCGCCGGAGGCGACAGGGACGCGTTCACCGAGCTGTACGGGCGCTTTGCGCGGCCGGTGCTCGCGATGGCCCTGCGTCAGCTGGGCGACAACGGCCGCGCCGAGGAGGCCGCGCAGGAAACGTTTGCCGCCGTCTGGCGCTCGGCGCGCAGCTACAAGCCCGAGCGGGGGTCGGCCTCGGCCTGGCTCTACGCGGTCGCGAGGCACGCGATCATCGATCGGGCGCGCCAGCGACGCGAGCCGGCCGTCGAGGTTCCCGAGGAAGCCTCCGGGGAGGCCACGCCTGAGGAGCAGGCCGAAAGCTCCTGGCTCACATGGCGCGTGCACGCAGCGCTCGAGCAGCTTCCCGAGCGCGAGCGCGCCGTGCTCGAGCTCGCGTACTGGAGCGGGCTCTCCCAGACGGAGATCGCGAGCTACCTCGACGTGCCCCTGGGCACGGTGAAGACGAGGACGCGCACGGGTCTGGCCCGTCTGTCCGGCCTGCTAGACGAGGTGAGAGCATGAAAGAGCCGGTCGACCTGCGTGAGCTCATCGGCAGCGACCTGCCGCCGGAAGAGCTCGAGGAGCTCGGCCGCGTCGACGGTCTGCTGCGCAGCGTCCCGGCGCCGCCGCACGACGTCCCAGCCTCGCTCACCCAGGCGGTGGCCGCCGTTCCGCTCAAACGCCGCCCGCCGACGCGACGGAGGCTCGCGGTCGCCGTGGCCTTCGCGGCGGTTCTCGCCGCGCTCGCCTTCGGCGTGGGCCGCTGGACCGCGGACGACGGCTTTGCCGCCGACTACGAGATCGCGATGGAGCCCACGGCGGAGGCCCCCGGCGCCACAGCCGTCGTCGAGGTCGGCGAGCGCGACCCCGAGAGCGGGAACGTCGAGCTGGTCCTCCAGGTTTCCGGCCTCCCGCCGGTCGAGGACGACGAGTTCTACGCCCTCTGGCTCGAGCAGGACGGCGAATGGGCGGCGACGTGCGGTTACTTCTCCGTCGGCGAGGGCGAGACAACGGTGCGCATGACCGTCTCGTATCGCTTCCGTGACTTCGACTCCTGGGTCATCTCGAGCGGCGAGCGGAGCGACGAGCCGCCTCCGCTGCTCGCCGCCGAGATCCCTGAGATCTAGGAGGCTTTGGCGGAACGTTGCTCGTCGCCGGGGTGCGATGGTCGTTCCGAGGCAAGGACGCAGGGAGCGTTCGTATCGAATGA
>DAITAN010000084.1:0-8655 GCA_036824235.1 Gaiellaceae bacterium
GTCACGCGCGTCTCGTAGCCCGTCCGCTCCTCGATCTCGCGGGCGAGAGCGTCTCCGACGCCACCCAGGCGGACGTGGCCGAACTGGTCCCTCGGGGACGGCTCCTGGGCGATCTGCTGCTTCTCGCCCGATGAGTACGTGAGCTCGTAGCCCTCGCTCACGACGACGATGGAGAAGTCCTTGCCGCGCTCGTGCCGGTGGCGGAGGTCGGCGCAGGCGTCCTCGACGGTGACGGGGTCTTCCGGGATGAGGATGACGTCGGCGCCGCCGGCGATCCCGCTCATGACCGCGATCCACCCGGTGTGCCTGCCCATGACCTCGACCACCATCACGCGGTTGTGCGACTCCGCGGTGGTGTGCAGCCGGTCGATTGCCTCCGTAGCGACCGTCACGGCCGTGTCGAACCCGAACGTGTAGTCCGTGGCGGAGAGGTCGTTGTCGATGGTCTTCGGGACGCCGACGACGGGGTAACCGTGCTCCTCGTGGAGCCGGGCGGCGACGCCCAGCGTGTCCTCTCCGCCGATGGCGACGAGCGCGTCCAACCGCTGCTTCTCCGAGTTCTCGAGCACGCGCTCGACGCCGCCCTCGACCTTGTACGGGTTGGTCCGCGTCGTGCCGATGATCGTCCCGCCGCGGGGGAGGATCCCCGAGATGGAGCGGTAGTCGAGCTCCTCGAAGACCCCGTCGACCAGCCCGCGCCAGCCCCCTCGGGCCCCGATCACTTCGTAGCCCCGGTCGAGCGATCGTCGCGTCACCGCCCGGATGACGGCGTTGAGCCCCGGGCAGTCTCCTCCTCCGGTGAGCAGAGCGACGCGTTTCGCCACTGATCTAACTTCGGTGAGGCTCGAACGTCTTTGGTGACGTACCCGCACCGAGCGATGTCAACCACGTGGGCGCGAGGAGAGGTGAGCTGATGCCGAAGGCGGGGATCGAACCCGCACGGGGCTTTGCCCCACTGGATTTTGAGTCCAGCGCGTCTACCAGTTCCGCCACTTCGGCGTGCTCCACTGGGGCGCATCGTAACCGGAGGGGGTTGCAAGGGCGCGGAACCCGGGTTCATAATCGAGCACTTCTGAACGGTGCTCGCCGGGCGCAAGCGCCGAAACAGGAATCGGGCGAAGAGGAGGAGTAGTGAAACGAAGGACGATTTTGGCGTTACTCGTGCTTCTGATCGGCGTGTTCGCTTTCGCAGCGGTGGGTTGCGGCGGCGATGACGACGACGGAGACGACGTAGCGGCGACGGGCGAGGAAAGCGGTGACGAGGGCGCGTCCCTCGATCTACCGGAGGTAACCGCGCTCCCGTCGGCGTCGTGCACCGACATCGAGTACGAGGGCGAGGGCGATCCGGACATCCTGATCGCTTCCGACCTCCCGCTGCAGGGGTCCTCGAGGACGCAGACCCTGCAGATCACGGGTGCAATCCGGCAGGTCCTCGAGACCAGTGGCTGGAAAGCAGGAGATGCGAACGTCGGCTACCAGTCGTGCGACGACTCGACGGCTCAGGCCGGTAAGTGGGATCCGGGCAAGTGCAGCCAGAACGCGAACGCGTACGCTGAGAACCAGAGCCTTCTGGGTGTCATCGGCACGTTCAACTCGGGCTGCGCCGCGATCATCATCCCGGTGCTCAACCAGGCGCCAGGCGGTGGCCTCGCGATGGTCTCCCCGGCGAACACGTACGTCTGCCTGACCGAGGGCGGACCGGGCTGCGCGGATGACGAGCCGGACAAGTACTACCCGGCCGGGACGCGCAACTACGCCCGCGTCGTCGCCCACGACGCCTACCAGGGCGCGGCTCTTGCCGAGTTCATGCAGGAGCAGGGCACGACGAAGCTGTACATCCTCAACGACAAGGAGGCGTACGGCCTCGGCGTCGCGACGAACACGCGCAACGCCGCCGAGCATCTCGGAATCGAGGTCGTCGGCTTCGACGCGTGGGATCCGAAGGCGTCGAACTACGAGGCGCTGATGAACAAGATCAAGCAGGCGGGGGCAGACGGTGTGTTCCTCGGCGGCCTGATCGACGAGAACGGCGCCCAGGTCATCAAGGACAAGGTCAAGGTCCTGGGCCCGAACGACGCCGTCAAGCTCTACATGCCTGACGGGTTCACGACGCAGCAGACGATCGACGAGGCCGGCGTGGAGAACACCCGCGATGCCTTCTTCTCGGTTGCCGGTATCCCGGTCGAGGAGTTCACGGGCTCCGCGGAGGAGTTCATCACGGCCTTCCAGGAGACCCTGGGCGGCGAGCCCGTCGACCCGTACGCGGTCTACGGCGCGCAGTCGGCTCAGGTCCTGCTCGACGCGATCGCCGGGTCGGACTACAGCCGCGGCGACGTCATCGCCAAGCTGTTCGAGACCCAGGTCTCCGGCGGGTTCCTCGGCGACTTCGAGATCAACGAGAACGGCGACCCGGCTCTTGCGAGCGGCGCGGTCGTCGGCTTCACGATCTTCCGTGGCCAGGAGCAGCTCGAGGCCGAGACGGTGCTCTCGCCTCAGGACGAGAACGTCGAGGCTGCAAGGGGCTAGTAACTCGCTCACAACCCGGGGGAGGGCTTCGGCCCTCCCCCGGTTGTCTTCGAGGTAGCGATTGCGATGAGCGTAGACGCGGGCAGAGTGGCCGGAATCCGGAAGCGAGGCGGTCCGAGCTTCACCTCGATCCTGGGGATCCTCTTCCTGGCCTTCATCGCGATCGTCCTGCTGCGGAACCTGATCAACGATCCGTCGCAGTTCTTCAGCATCTCGGTCATCGGCCTCACGACGGGCTCGGTCTATGCGCTGGTCGCGCTGGGCTACACGCTCGTCTACGGCATCCTGCAGCTGATCAACTTCGCGCACGGCGACGTGTTCGCGCTCTCCGGCCTCGTGGCGAGCTCGATCATGATCGACGTGCTCAACCTCAGTGGGGAAGAGGCCGTGATCGTCATCATCGGAGGCCTCATCGCGACGCTTGTCATGACGATGGGCTTCGGGTCGGCGATCAACGTCTCGATCGAGTTCCTCGGCTACCGCCGGCTGAGAAGCCAGCCGCGACTGACGATGCTGATCAGCGCGGTCGGCATGTCGTTCATCGTGCAGAACATCTCGTTGATCATCTACGACGTGAACTACCGGAGCGCGCCCGACCTCATTCCCTCGTCGTCCGCGTTCTCGATCGGTGACGTGTCGATCCCCTGGAACAAGCTCACGGTCATCCTGGTGACGATCCCGGTGCTGCTCCTCCTGACCTGGCTGGTCAAGTCGACCAAGCAGGGGAAGGCAATGCGCGCAACGGCCCAGGACCAGGACGCGGCGGCCATGATGGGGATCAACGTCAACCGGACGATCTCGTTCACGTTCCTGCTGGCAGGTGCCCTTGCCGGCGTGGCCGGCGTCCTGTACCTGCTCCAGTTCCAGATGCGTTACGACACGGGCTTCGAGCTCGGCCTGATCGCCTTCACCGCCGCCGTGCTCGGCGGTATCGGCAACCTCTTGGGCGCCACGCTCGGCGGCCTGATCATCGGCTTCATCCAGGCCTTCAACGAAGGTCTGTCCATCTGGGTGCTCGGGAGCGACTGGACTCGCTCGATGGTGTTCGGGATTCTGATCGCGATTCTCGTCTTCCGTCCCGAAGGGCTTCTCGGCGAGCGGACGCCGGAGGGCGCCTGATGGCCACCGAGGGAGCGAGCGGCTCCGGCACGCCCGAGCGGAAGGGCGTCAAGCAGACCCTGAAGCTCGACGAGGTCGGCCGCGCCTGGGGTCGGATTCCGAGCCGCGCCCGCACGTGGGTCCCCGCACTGATACTCCTCGCGCTGGCGGCGCTTTATCCGACGTTCTACGAGAACGCGCTCGGCGAGATGGAGCTTCCGGTCATCCGGGAATGGCCGAGCGTCAGCACGGCCGTGATCATGATCGTCTTCATCATGATGGCCGTCGGCCTCAACATCGTCGTCGGCTATGCGGGGCTTCTCGACCTCGGCTACGTGGCGTTCTACGCCGTAGGTGCCTATACCGCCGGCTGGCTCGCGTCAGGCCACTTCCAGCAGGTGAAGATCCATATCGGCTCGGCCGGCGTCAGCCCAGAGCTGCGCGGCATCCACCTCAACATGTGGGTGGTGCTGCTGATCGCCGGATGCATCACGGGGATCGCGGGCATCCTCATCGGCCTCCCGACTCTGAGGCTCCGCGGCGACTACCTCGCGATCGTGACGCTCGGGTTCGGCGAGATCATCCCGCAGTTCGTCCGTAACGCGGACGATCTCGGCGGCTTCAACCTCACCGCGGGCACCTTCGGGATCAACCCGATCGACTCGCCGGGCTTCGGGACGGGGCTGAACAACTCGCTGGGGCTGCCGGTCAGCTTCCAGCAGTCCTTCGAGAAGATCAACCTCTTCTACTACAGCGCGCTCGTCCTGCTCCTGATCACGATCTTCTGCTCGGTGCGCCTCCGCGATTCGCGACTCGGCCGCGCCTGGATCGCCATCCGCGAGGACGAGACCGCGGCCGCCGCGATGGGCGTCCCGCTCATGAAGACGAAGACCTGGGCCTACGCGCTGGGCGCCTTCTTCGGCGGCGTCGCCGGTGCGTTCTATGCAAGCTTCAAGGGCGGCGCGTTCCCGAGCGAGTTCTTCTTCAACATCTCGGTCTTCTTGCTGTGCATGGTCATCCTGGGCGGCATGGGCAGCGTCTGGGGGGTGGTCGTCGCCGGCGCCATCCTCACGTACCTGAACCAGGAGGGCCTCGCGAACATCGGGAGCTACCTGAACCGGGAGACGCCGCTCAACTTCGAGGTCGCGAAGTACCAGTTCGGGATCTACGGCGTCATCATCGTGTTGATGATGCTCTTCCGCCCCGTCGGGCTGATACCCGAGAGTCGCCGCAAGAAGGAGATCGAGGAGCTCGGGCCCGAAACCGAGACCCTGTATGGGGACAGGCACGCCTGATGGCTGACGACATCCTCATCGCACAGACCGTTCGCAAGGAGTTCGGCGGTCTGGTCGCCGTCAACGACGTCGACTTCGCCATCCCCCAGGGCACCATCGTCAGCCTCATCGGGCCGAACGGCGCGGGCAAGACCACGTTCTTCAACATGCTCACGGGGGTGTACAAGCCGACGGACGGCGCGATCATCTTCGACGGCAAAGACGTGACGGGTCAGCCGCCGCACGTGATCACCAAGCTCGGCGTCGGGCGGACGTTCCAGAACATCAGGCTCTTCCAGTACATGACCTCGCTCGAGAACGTCCTCGTGGGGATGCACCACCGGCTCAAGGGCGGGATCCTCGGCTCGATCTTCGGCTTGCCCAGGGTGCGGCGCGAGGAGAGGGAGGCCGAGCAGACAGCTCGCGAGCTGCTCGCCTTCTGCGGGCTGAAGAACCGCGACGACTCGCTCGCGCGCAACCTTCCCTACGGCGACCAGCGCCGACTCGAGGTTGCTAGGGCGCTCGCGACTGACCCGAAGCTCCTTCTCCTGGACGAGCCGACGGCCGGCATGAACCCGCAGGAGACGGCGACTTTCACCGGGTTCGTCTCGAAGCTTCGCGACGAGCAGGGGCTGACCGTGCTCCTGATCGAGCACGACATGAAGGTCGTCATGGGCATCTCCGACCGGGTGACCGTCCTCGACTACGGCGAGAAGATCGCCGAGGGCCTTCCCGGCGAGATCCAGAAGGACGAGCGCGTCGTCGAGGCCTACCTCGGCAAGGCCGCGACGGCTGCGGGAGGGGCGGCGGGATGAGCGAGCACACTCCCGAGCAGCCCACGCAGCCCGTGGCTCCGGCTACGCCGCCGCCGGCCGCCGAGCCCGCGACCGCTCCGGCCGCTAGCGCCGACGGCGGGAACGGCGCCATCCTCGAGGTCAACGACATCCACACGTACTACGGGTCGATCCACGCGCTCAAGGGCATCTCCCTAGAAGTGCGTCAGGGCGAGATCGTGACCCTGATCGGCGCGAACGGCGCCGGCAAGTCGACGACGCTGCGCTCGATCAACGGGCTCAACCGCCCGCGGAAAGGGACGATCCGCTTCCAGGGCAAGGACATCACGAGCGAGGCTCCGCACAAGATCGTCGGGATGGGCATCGCCCAGTCCCCGGAGGGGCGCAAGCTTTTCCCGCACATGAGCGTGCTGGAGAACCTCGAGATGGGGGCGTTCCAGCGGACGGACCGCCCGGGGATCAAGGAAGACCTCGAGCGTGTGTACCACCTTTTCCCACGTCTGAACGAGCGCAAGACCCAGAGGGCCGGAACGCTCTCGGGCGGCGAGCAGCAGATGGTTGCCATGGGCCGCGCGCTCATGGCGCGTCCCAAGCTCCTCATGCTCGACGAGCCGTCGATGGGCCTCGCCCCGATCTTCGTCGAGAAGATCTTCGAGATCGTTGTCGAGATCAACCAGCAGGGCACGCCGATCCTGCTCGTCGAGCAGAACGCCCTCATGGCGCTCGACGTCGCGAAGCGCGGCTACGTCATGGAGACGGGCCACATCGCCCTCACCGACGAGGCCAACGCGCTCGCGAAGAACGAGCAGGTTCGCAAGGCCTATCTCGGCGAGACCTAGCGCCCGGCCCCTTTTCTGCTCCCGGGGCCACCCCGGGCCACCACCCGCTTTGAACGCTAGCGGCGAAAAACGCTCGCGTGGCGCGCGGATCGTGCCGTGAGTGTGAAAGCGGCCACGGCGGCGCCGCGGACTAGACTCGAGGGCGATGCCGAAGACGCTGACCGGGGCCGAACTGCAGCTCGACGACGCGCCCGCGCGGGAGGCCGAGCTCTTCCTCGTCGACGCGAACAACCTCGCCTACCGCGCGTTCTTCGCGCTCCCCGAGGAGCTCGCGACGACCGAGGGCTTCCCGACGAACGCGCTCCTCGGCTTCACGAACATGCTCTTCAAGCTCCTCTCCGACTACCGGCCGCGAGGCGTCGCGGTCGCCTGGGACACGAGCCCGGTGCACCGGAAGGAGCTCGACGCCGAGTACAAGATCGACCGGCGGCCGATGCCAGACCTCCTGCGCGAGCAGTTTCCGCACTTCCGGCCGATCGTCGAGGCCTTCGGGTACCAGAACCTCGAGTTCGAGGGTTGGGAGGCGGACGACGTCATCGCGACGCTCGCCTCTCGGGCCGACGAGGCGGGCGTGAAGACGTGCGTCGTCTCGACGGATCGCGACGCGTTCCAGCTCTGCACGGAAAACGTCTGCCTGATGATGACGCCGCGCGGCGTGGCCGACGTCCACGTCTACACGCCGGACCGGGTCTTCGCGCGCTACGGCGTCACGCCCGAGCAGGTGCCCGACTTCATCGGGCTCAAGGGCGACACGTCCGACAACATCCCCGGCGTTCCCGGCATCGGGGACAAGACCGCGGGTCAGCTCATCTCGCAGTACGGCTCGCTCGAGGGCGTGCTCGAGCACGTCGACGAGCTCTCGCCCGCACGTGCGAAGAACCTCCGCGAGCACGCCGACCAGGCGCGCGGGTCGAAGGTGCTGGCCACGATGCGCCGCGACCTCCCGCTCGACGTCGACCCGGCCCAGCTCGTCCTCTCCCCGCCGGACCGGTCCCAGCTGAAGGAGATCTTCCGACGCTTCGAGTTCCGCAACCTGCTCGGTCGCGTGGACGAGCTGGACGAGGCGATCCCGGCGGCGCCGGTCGAGGTGACGGGCGTCGAGGTGCCGTGGGTCGAGGGCGAGGCCTCCACGGGGCCCGGCCCAGCCGCCATCCAGGTGCAGGACGGGCGCTTCGCACTCGCGCGCGAAGGAGAGGCGGTCGTCGTCGGCGAGTGGTCACCCGAGAGCGCGAAGCGCCTGCGGGACACCGCGCTCGTCGTCCACGACGCGAAGGCAGCCCGGCTCGACGCCGCGGACGACACGCTGCTCATGGCTTACTTGATCGAGCCCGGCCGCTCGACGTACGTCCTCGACGACCTCGCGGCCGAGTACGGGGTCGAGCTCGTCCCCGAGCCGGCCACGGACGAGGAGACCGCTGCGCTCGTCCGCCAGGCGGCCGCCACGCTTCGACTCGAGCCGCAGCTGCGAGCGCGGATCGTCGAGCGAGGGCTCGACCCGCTCTACCGCGACGTCGAGCTTCCGCTCACGGCCGTCCTCGCCGCCATGGAGGACGTCGGCGTCCGCATCGACACCTACCGCATGGGCGAGATCACGGCACGACTCGCCGACCGGATCGAGGAGCTCGAGGCCCGTGCCCACGAGCTGGCGGGCGAGGAGTTCGTGCTCGGCTCGACGCAGCAGGTCGCCCGCATCCTCTTCGAGAAGCTGGAGCTCACCGCGGGCCGCAAGGGCAAGACGGGCTACTCGACCGATGCCCGCGTGCTCCGCGCGATCCGCGGCGACCACGAGATCGTCCCGGTGATCGAGGAGTGGCGCGAGTACTCGAAGCTCCTGAACACGTACCTCGGCCCGCTGCCGAGCCTGATCTCGGCCGAGGACGGGCGGCTGCACACGAGCATCAACCAGGCGGTCGCCTCCACGGGGCGGCTGTCGACGTCGAGCCCGAACCTGCAGGCCATCCCGATCCGCACCGAGCTCGGCAGGGAGATCCGCAGCGCGTTCGTCTCCGAGCCGGGCTTCCGGCTCCTCTCGGCGGACTACTCGCAGGTCGAGCTGCGCATCCTCGCCCACGTCTCCGGCGAGCCGAAGCTTCGCGAGGCCTTCGCGCGCGGGGAGGACATCCA
>DAITAN010000471.1:0-1795 GCA_036824235.1 Gaiellaceae bacterium
CTCGCCGAGAAGGACGAGTACACCGAGGGGCACACGCGCCGCGTCGCCCTCCGGGCCGTCCTCGTCGGCGAGGAGCTCGGGCTCCCGCCGAACCGGCTGCGCTCCCTGGCCACCGGCGGCCTGCTCCACGACATCGGCAAGCTTTCCGTCCCCGACGAGATCTTGAAGAAGCCCGGCTCGCTCGACGAGGACGAGTTCGCGGTCATCAAACGGCATCCCGAGTGGGGCCACAAGCTCCTCGGCGAGCTCGGCGGCTTCTCCGACCTCGTCCGCCGGCTCGTGCTCGACCACCACGAGCGTCTCGACGGCGCCGGCTACCCGAACGGGCGCACGGCGCTCGACCTCGACCTGGAGACGCGCATCCTCACAGTCTGCGACGTGTACGACGCGCTCCTCTCCGTTCGCGTCTACCGCGATGCGTGGACGCACGATCGGGCGATCGGCCTGCTGCACGAGCAGACCGGCTCCGCCTTCGATCCCGGCTGCGTGGTAGCCCTCGAGCGCGTGCTCACAAGAGACGCCGCGCTCGGCCTCGGCGTGGCAGTCTAGGAGGCTTGTCCTCCGACTTCGAGCGGGCAATCGCCTTCGAGGGAGCGATGCGCACGGGCGCAGCCCAGCGCGTCATCCCCTTCCGCTTCGGCCACGCCTACTTCAACTCGCGCTTTCCCCAGGTCTGGGACCTGAACACCGTGTGCGTCGAAGCACGGGGTGAGGTCGATCCCGGGGAGGTCGCGTCGGACGCCGAGCTCCTGCACACGGACGCCGGTCACGCCTACCGGCGCGTGGACGCCTACGACGACGCCGTGGGAGCCGCGTGCGCGCGGTTCCTCACCCGGCTGGGCTGGGAGTCGGACCGGCTGGCCTACATGGTGTATCGCGGCGCCGGGGAGCGGGCCGCCGAGACGATCGCGGTCGACGAGGTCTCCGTCGGAGATCTCCGGGGCTTCCGGAGCGAGATCGCGCGTAGCGAACCCTGGGCGGACTCCGACGAGGTCGCGGAGATGATCCTCGACGCGAACGCCCTCTGGAGCGAGATCGGCGCGGCGCGGCACTTCGCCGCCCGCGAGGAGGACGACGTCGTGAGCGCGACCGACCTGTACTCGGACGGGAGGACGGCCCAGGTCGAGTACGTCGCCACCTCTCCCGATCACCGTCGTCGCGGCCTCGCGAGCGCTGTCGTGCTGCGAGCCGTCGAGGAAGCCGTCGCGTCGGGCCACGAGTTCGTGTTTTTGATCGCCAGCGACGAGAGTCGGCCGAAGGAGCTCTACGCCCGGCTTGGCTTCGAGACGATCGGCCACACGTGGAGCTTCCTCAGGAAGCCCGTTCTGACAGCCGAGACCATCACTTGACCTCACGGAGCGCCGGCCCGAGCGCCTGATTGAGCTCGAGGACGCCCGAGAAGAGGTCGCCGTCGCGCTCCACCCGGCCGAGGACGACCTCCATCGTGAAAGCAGCCGGGTCGAGATCCTCGGTCACCTCATCCCAGCGAAGCGGGGTCGAGACGGGTGCGCCCGCGTTGGGGCGCACCGAGTAGACGGAAGCGATCGTCTTCCCCTCACCGTTCTGGTTCGAGTCGATGAGCACGCCGCGGCGCTTCGCCTTTGCCCACTCTGTCGTGACCAGTCCGGGGTGCACGCGGGCGAGCGTGCCGGCAACAATCTCGGCGAACTCGCGGGTCTGCGCATACGTGTGACGGCGCTGGATCGGGACGAGCACGTGGAACCCGTCGGAGCCGCTCGTCTTCGGGAAGCCGACGAGGCCGAGGGCGTCGAGCACGTCCTTGACGAGCAGCGCC
>DAITAN010000472.1:0-1794 GCA_036824235.1 Gaiellaceae bacterium
CTTGCGGCGCAGCAGCGGGATGTCGTGCGGGCTCGCGCTGTAGGCGGTCGACGTGTAGAGACCGAGGAAGCGCCGCTCGCCGACGACCTCGCCCGACTCGTCGAAGCGCTTCACGCCAACGTAGTCGAGGTAGGACGGCCGGTGCACGGTCGCGCGGGAGTTCGCCTTCGTGAGGACGAGGGGGTCCTTGGCGCGCGCGAGGGCGACGGCTTCCGGCGCAAGCTTCACGACGCCCTCGGCCGCCTCGTCCTCGCCGTCACGGAGGATCCCGAGCCCCGTGTCGGGCACCCGCCGCAGGCCATGCTCTCCGTTTTCCGACACGAGGTCGTACTCCCGATAGCCGAGGAACGTGAAGTGGTTGTCGACGATCCACTCCAGGAGCGCCTTGCTCTCGGCGAGCTCCTCCGGGTCGACCGCGGAAGGAAAGCGCTCGACGTCGGCGATCACCTCGTGGGCGCGCTCGACCATGGCCGGCCAGTCCTCGACGGCCGCCCGGACGTCCGCGAGCACGCGCTCGAGGCCCGCACGCAGGCGGTCGAGATGCTCCGGGTCCGTCTCGCGCACCACCTCGGCGTGCAGGAAGGACTCGAGCTGGGCGTCCTCGGCCGGCGTGTCGAAGGGCAGGACGTCCAGGAGCACCCCGGCCTCGTCGCGGCGCACTCGGGCGACCGGATGGATGATGAGGTGAACGCCGCTTCCGAGCCGGTTGAGCTCCATGTTGACGGAGTCGACGAGGAACGGCATGTCGTCGTTGACGATCTCGACCACGGTGTGATCCGACGTCCAGCCGTGCTCCTCGAGCTGCGGGGTGTAGACGCGCACTTTCGCCTCGGCCGGCGCGCGCCGGGCACCGAAGTTCAGGTGGGCGAGGGCTGCCCCGTAAAGGTCGGAGGCGCTGCGCGGCAGAAGGTCCTCGGGCGCGGCGGCGCCGTAGTAAATGCGGATGAGCGCTTCGAGCCGCGCCGCCTGCTCCGGAGGGAGCTTGGCGTGCGCGTGCTCGACGGTCTTGTCGATCAGCGCGGCCTTCGCCTCGTCTGGCTTCACGGACACTGGAGTGAGGTCAGGTCTCCGCGCACCTCCAACGGAGAGTTGTAGTCGGTCTGCGCGGCCCTGTCGAGAACAACCGACGGCCGCCCGAAGGCGGCCGTCGCTTTCGTCCCGTGCTGAGGGGAGAGGCTCAGCCGGTGACGACCACCGTTCCCTTCATGCCTGGGTGCAGCGCGCAGATGTAGCGGTACTCCCCGGGCTGGTCGAACGTGTGCGTGAAGGTCTTGTCGGCGGCCACCGTCCCCGAGTCGAACCCGCCGCCCTCCTGGGTGACGGTGTGCTGAGCCGGATCGTGGTTCGTCCAGGTGACCTTCTGACCGACCTTCGCCTGGATCTGGGCGGGCTCGAAGACGAAGCCGCGGATGTCCGCCGCCACGGTCTGGCCGGCCTGGGGCGCCGCGGGAGCCGCCGCCTTGTTCGTGAGCGGCGCGCCCTTCTTCACCTCGAACAGCATCTCCATGCCCATGTCGTCGTGTCCGTCGACGTTGCACTCGAGCTTGTAGACGCCTTCGCTGAGATTGAGCTCGACGTTGACGCTCTCGCCCGGCTGGAGGACCCGGGTCTCGACCTTGTCGCCGTCGTCGCCGGACCCACTGCCGCTCGAGTCGTCACCGCCCTCGCGCTCGATCTCGAACCCGTGCGGCATCGTGCCGCGGTTCGTGATCACGAAGGTCGTGGCGCCCGGGCGGATGGACTCGGCCTCGGGCGTGAGCGCCCACTCGCCGAGGGCGATCTCGAAGCCGCCCT
>DAITAN010000085.1:0-8628 GCA_036824235.1 Gaiellaceae bacterium
AAGGCCTGCTCGGCCTGCACGAGCTCGCCGGCCCGCGGCCCGCCCGTGAGCGAGCGCGAGGGCTGTGCCCGGCTCAGATCCATGGCGATCGGGATCGCGACGAGGCCGATGCCGAACAGCTCGAACGCGTGGCCGAGCCACCAGCCGAGCTGCATGTAGTCGAGGACGAGAGCCGCGACTAGGGCGGTGGCGAGGAAGGAGAGCCCTAGGACGACCAGGAGGTCGGCGCGTCGGCGGGTGAGGAGGTACGTGTTGATCGCTCGCAGGCCGAGGAAGGCGTAGAGGACGAGGCCGACCGCGAGGAGGGTGAGGGCCAGCGTGCCGCCGGCCTCTGGCACGTCGGGGACGACGCTCGGGAAGACCATGCCGACTGCGCCGAGGAGCGCGATGGCGACGATCAGGACGACCTGCAGCACGACCAGCCGGTTCACGCTCTGCGGCTCGGTCACGGTCGGGAGTGCGGCGAGGGCGAGCACAGCCGCGCCGAGGAGCAGCGTGGCGCCGCCGGTGAACGCGCCGAGGCCTCCCTCGTAGCCCATGATCATCCCGGGCGTTGCGAGGCCGTGTAGGGCGAGCAGCGCAGCCATGACCGAGAAGGCTGTGCCGACGAGGACGGTGCGCGCGTCGTTGCGCCGCCAGCCGACGATCGTGAGGGCGAGGGCGGCGGCTGTCGCGAGGATGGCGCCGAACCCGACGCCCCAGAAGTGGACGCCGCTTCCGGGCATCGCCTCGTGCCTGCCGACGAGGAGCAGAACAGTCGCGGGAAGGGCGACTCCGGCCGCGCAAACTCCCAGTGCGGACGCCGTCTGCCGCCTCAACATCGTGCGCATGGACGCTCTATCGGCCGGAGCGGCCGTCGGGTTTACGGTCAAGCATGGGCTTGACGGAAAACGAGTTTTCTCATTGACACCACTTTCACGTGGGTGAGAGACTTGCGCCGTCAATTCGACGTCCCAGGGCAGGAGGGGGAAAAACGAGGCCGTCTCGATCCTCTTGGGTGGTCCTTGCCGTGACCGCTCAGACCGCGTCCAGCTCGGCGTGGACCGGGAGCTCCCGACTAGAAGGTTCTCCGCAGTCTGGGACGAGAGGGAAAGGAGATTCGCCAGGTCGAGACTCGCTCAGTCCGTGCAGGCGACATCAATTCGAGTCATGCCCATCTTGGGCAGGAGGGGGAGCATGTCCACGAGATCCTTGACGCTTTGCGTGTTGATAACGGCGGCAGCGCTCGGGATTGTCCCGGGTGCGATGTCTTCTAGCTCGGGAGCCACCGACGACGACGACGCGCTGGCGAATGCGCTCGGCTACCTCGAGGACGGCGCGGCCGATCTCGGCGTCACAAGCGCCGACTTCGCCGATGTCTTCGTCATGAGCCGGGTCACAAGCAAGCACAACGGCGTCACGCACTTCAACTTCAACCAGCGGTTCCGCGGGCTCGAGGTCTTCGGCGGGCACGTCACCGTCAGCGTCGACTCCAACGGTGACTTCGTCTTCGCCTCGGGAACTCCCGTGAGCCTCGGTGGGGCGGCCGACTCGGCCGACCTCAGCGCGATCGACGCGGTCGAGGCGGCAGCCGAAGGGCTGAACCTCGACGACCCGTCCGGGCTGCGCATCCTCAGCGGCGGCGCGGCTTCCGCGGAGGCTCTCGTCTCCCGTGGCGGCATCTCCGACGAGCCGATCCCGGCCAAGCTGGGTTGGCAGCCGACTGCGGACGGCCTCACGCTCGCGTGGCAGGTCACGATCGACGAGTCCTCGGACATCAGCCTGTGGAACGCGTCAGTCGACGCCGACACGGGCGAGCTCCTCGACGCCGTCGACTGGACGATCGAGGACGAGCACCAGGACCTCGCCTCCCTCAGCGGCGGGAGCCTTCCGGCTCCGCCCCTGGTGGCTCCGGACGCACGTGGGTTCTCGCTCAACCGCGTGAACGACGGCTCCAGCTACCGCGTGTACGACATCGCGCTCGAGAGCCCGAACGACGGCGCGCGGCGACTGGTGCAGAACCCGGCCGACGCCACTGCCTCGCCGTTCGGCTGGCACGACACCAACGGCGTCGCCGGCGCGGAGTTCACCATCACGCGCGGGAACAACGCCCACACGTTCCTCGAGCAGGACGACGATCAGCTGCCCGACTTCGGGGACACGGACGGCGGCCCGGGGCTGGACTTCGACTTCCCGGCCGACTTGACGCAGCACTCGCAGGCCTATCGCGACGCAGTGGTCACGAATGAGTTCTTCGGGTGCAACACGTTCCACGACCTCCTGTTCCTGTACGGCTTCGACGAGGACGCCGACAACTTCCAGGGGATCAACTACTCCGGCGGGCCGTTCTCGAACGGCGACTACGTGCGCTGCCACGTGGCTTCGGGAGCCGGCACGAACAACGCCAACTTCTCGACGCCGTCCCTCGGCGGTGCGCCGCGGATGCGGATGTACCTCTGGCCGGGCAACCAGCTCGGAAGCCAGAACGAGGTCGTCGTCAACGGCGTCGGCAGCTTCGGCGCCGGGTGGGCGCGGTACGGCCCGCCGGCCACGACCGGCGGCGCGAGTGGCCCCATCTTCAACGCCGGAAACGGCTGCGTTGCCGCGGACTACACGGGCATTCCGGCCGGTGCGATCGCAATCGCGGTCGGCGGCAACACGGGCTGCGAGAACCTCGCCAAGACCCATGCGGCCAATGCCGCCGGGGCCAGCGCGATCGTCCTGTCCTCGGGCACGTCGAACACCACGGTCCTGGAATCCAACGAAGGCGGCATGCTCGTCGCTTCGCCCGCGATTCCGGCCGTCAGCGTCTCGACGGCCAACGGCGACGCGATCAGGGCTGCGCTGCCAGCAACCGGAACCGTCCGCAAGAACCCGGCGCATCCGGGGATCCGCGACGGTGACTTCGAGAACGGGATCATCTTCCACGAGTACGGGCACGGCCTCTCGAACCGCCTGACGGGCGGTCCGGGGATCAACTGCCTCAGTGGGGCCGAGCAGATGGGCGAGGGGTGGAGCGACTACGTCGCCATCACGTCGTTCCTCGACCCGGACCTCGACGACCCGAACCTCCCGCGTGGGATGGGCCCGTACGCGCTCTTCCAGCCGGACCGACACGGCAACGGCATCCGTCCGCGGCCGTACTCGCGTGACTTCAACATCCAGCCGGCCACCTACGACAGCATCAAGACGAACGCCTGGCTGACGGGCTCGCTCGCCCAGCCCCACGGGATCGGGCACGCCTGGGCGGCCATTCTCTGGGACATGAACTGGGATCTGATCGACAAGTACGGGTTCAGCGGCAACATCTACCTGCCGTGGAACGCGGGCGGTAACAACCGCGCCATGCAGTACATGGTCGACGGGCTCAAGCTCCAGGGCTGCGGCCCGACGTTCGTGACCGGCCGCGCGGCGATCATCGCGGCCGCGAACGTGCTCGACGGCGGAGCCGCCGGCGAGGTCGCGGGCGACTCGTGCACCCTCTGGGCGACGTTCTCGAAGCGCGGTCTCGGCTTCAGCGCCGTCGGCGGCACGACGAGCCGTGACGACGGTACGGAGGCGTTCGACACCAATCCGCTTTGCCGCGAGGGCTTCACGGCAGGGGCGGATGAGCCCTACGGCTCGCTCAACAGCGAGCGCGCCGGCGACGTGGTCACCCTGAAGTTCAGGGCACCGCCGCAGTACGACCGGGACACGGTTCTCGGTGGACCGATCTTCTCTCGCAAGGTCGACTGCACGACCCTGCAGGTACCGAGCCAGGGCGTGCGCATCACTCCGCGCGAGTTCCCGATTCCCACGATTGCGCAGGGAACCACCAAGCTGACCCAGCTCGGTGGCGGGCAGTTCCGGTACCGGTGGCAGACCGACGTCACGTGGAAGGACACGTGCCGCGAGTTCGTGCTCACGCGTGAGGACGGCAAGCAGCACCGCGCCTTCTTCAGCTTCCGTTAGAGCAATCGACGAACGCAGAGGGAGCGCCCGGCAACGGGCGCTCCCTCTCTTTGACACAAACGCGCAGGGGTGCCAGACTCGGCGCGCCAGTCAGTTCTAGCGACGCTCCCGAAAGGGTTTGCGGCGTCCTGGGGGAGCAAAAGGGGGGTAATGCAATGCCTTTCAGGCCGTTTGGCGTTTGCCTGGCGCTGGGCGCGACGCTGGTCGCACTCACGCTTGTGCCGGGCGCCATGTCCGCAGCCGACTCCGGCACATCGCCGGACGCGGTGGCAATCGCTCTGGAGTACGCGAGCGAGAACGCGGACGAGCTCGGCGTCGGGACAGCCGACGTCGCAGATCTCTTCGTGACGAGCTCCGTGCCCAGCCGGGCGAGCGGGGTCACCCACGTCAATCTCAACCAGCGCTTCCGGGGCCTCGAGGTCTTCGGGGGCAATGCGACGGTGAGCGTCGCCCGTGACGGGCGGGTCATCTTCGCCTCCGGCGCCTTCGTGTCCGGCCTGGCCGCGGCCTCGGGCGAGGCGGACCTGAGCGCGACCGAGGCGGTCGAGGCCGCCGCCGAGGAGCTCGACCTTGCCGAGCCCTCCGGTCTCCGCGTTCTGAGGAGCAGCGACGACGAGGCCGTCCTCTCGCGGGGCGGCATCTCGGACGAGGCGATTCCGGCCAAGCTCGGCTGGCAGGCGACGAAGAACGGCCTTCGCCTCGCCTGGCAGGTCACGATCGACGATTCCACGGCCGTCGACCTCTGGAACGCCGCCGTGGACGCCGAGACGGGCGAGCTCCTGGACGTCGCCAACTGGACGTCCCACGGCTCGCCGAACCCCGTCATCGACGGGTCGAGCTACCGCGTCTTCGCGTTCCCGAAGGGCGACCCGAACGACGGGCCG
Organism: Gaiellaceae bacterium; assembly: GCA_036824235.1. Lineage (GTDB taxonomy): Bacteria > Actinomycetota > Thermoleophilia > Gaiellales > Gaiellaceae > JAIBJN01. The sequence goes on from DAITAN010000085.1 coordinate 4,815, forward strand.
CGCACGATCGACGCGAACCCGGCCGACGCGTTCGCCTCGCCGTTCGGCTGGCACGACACGAACGGGGTCCTCGGGCCGGAGTTCACGCGGACGCAGGGCAACAACGCCCACGCCTACTCGGACCGCGACGCGAACAACCTGCCGGATCCGGTGAGCGACGCGGACGGCGGGCCGACGCTGACGTTCGACTTCCTCGCCGACATCGTGAACGACCAGCCCCAGAACTACGTGGACGCGGCCGTCACCAACCTCTTCTACTGGTGCAACAACGTCCACGACCTCACCTACCAGTACGGGTTCGACGAGGCCTCGGGCAACTTCCAGGTCAACAACTACGGCCGCGGCGGCGTGGGCGGCGACGACGTGCGCTGCGAGGCCCAGGACGGCTCCGGCACGAACAACGCCAACTTCTCCACGCCCGCGAACGACGGCGGGCGACCGCGCATGCAGATGTTCCTCTGGCCCGGCCTCCAGTTCGGCCTGCCGAATGCGCTCACGGTCGACGCTCCGTCCGGAGCGGCCGGCACCTACCCGGCCAACTTCGCGCGGTTCACGCCGCACGCAGCCGGCGCCGGGATCTCCGGCGGCATCGTCCTCGTGGACGACGGAACCGCACCGGTGAACGACGGCTGTCAGGCGTACGTGGTGCCGGCGGGCGCGATCGCGCTCGTCGACAACACGAGCGTCTGCAACGACTACACGCAGACCGCGAACGCTCAAGCCGCCGGCGCATCCGCGATCGTGCTCGCCCACAACGCGGCGACCGAGCCGCCGATCCTCACGGGCTCCATGAGCCCGGCGCTCACCATCCCGGCGATCATCGTGCCGCAGGCGGCCGGTGTCGCCATCAAGGCCGGGCTGCCGGCAACGGGCCGCGTGCACCGCAACACCGCGCGTCCGGCCATGCGCGACGCCGACTTCCGCTCGGAGACGATCTTCCACGAGTACGGGCACGGCGTCTCGCTCCGCCTCACGGGCGGGCCGAACGTCAACTGCCTGACCGGCGAAGAGCAGGCGGGCGAAGGTTGGAGCGACTTCCTCGCGATCACGTTCCTCATGAACCCGGCGATCGACAACCCGGAGGGTCCCCGTGGCTACGGCCAGTGGGCGCTCTACGCGGACTCGAGAGTCGGTCCCGGCTTCCGGCCGCGGCCCTACTCCCGCAACATGGAGCTCCAGCCGTTCACGTACGACAGCATCAAGACGAACGGCTGGCTCGACGGAACCTCCCTCGTCCTGCCGCACGGCCTCGGCCACGGCTGGGCAGCCACCCTCTGGGACGTGGCCTGGGACCTCGTCGAGAAGCACGGCTTCAACCCGAACGCGTACGGGGCCTGGAACACGGGCGGGAACAACCGCGCGCTCCAGTACGTGATCGACGGGCTCAAGACGCAGGGGTGTGGTCCGGGCCTCGTTGTCGCCCGCTCGGCGATCATCGCCTCGCAGGAGACCCTGACGGGCGGTACGGACACGTGCACGCTCTGGGCGTCGTTCGCCCGCCGCGGCCTCGGCTTCAGCGCCGTGCAGGGCACGACCGACCGCGATGACAACCAGGAGGCTTTCGACACGCTTCCGGGCTGTCGCCGCGACTTCACCGCCGGAGCCGACGAGCCGTACGAGTCGCTCAACAGCGAGCGTGCGGGCGACGTCGTCACGCTGAAGTTCCGGGCCGACGGGTTCGACGAACGCCATCTGCTGGCGAGCAACTCGCCCTTCTCCAGGAAAGTCGACTGCTCGACGCTTCAGGTGGTCAGCCAGGGGCCGAACGTCACGCCGCGCGAGTTCCCGATCCTGGCCAAGCCGCAGGCCGGGACGAAGCTCAACAAGATGGGCGGCGGCCAGTTCCGCTACCGCTGGCAGTCGGAAGTGGACTGGAAGAACACCTGCCGCGAGTTCGTGCTCACGCGGTCTGACGGCGTGCAGTACCGCGCCTTTTTCAGCTTCCGCTAGCCAATCAGTCGGTCGAAACGAATCAGGGAGCGCCCGGCAACGGGCGCTCCCTTGCTTAATCGGGTCAGAGCCTGAAGACTGCCCCTGCTGTCAGTATCGCGACGCCTCGTTGGCCGTGCGGGGCAGCAAAGGGGGAATACCTATGCTTGGGAGGCATGGACCGCTTCCGGTCCTGGTCGCCGCCCTCATGGCGCTCGTGCTCGTACCGGGCTCCATGTCGGCGACGGACGGAGCCGGCGAGTCCCAGCCAGGGGTGGATGCGCTGTCGATCGCGCTCGACCACGTCACGACAAATGCGGTCGACCTCGGTGTAACGCGCGCCGACGTCGCCAACCTCGTCGTCACGACCAGCTACCGGAGCACGACGAGCGGCGTGACACACGTGAACCTGAACCAGCGCTTCCGGGGCCTCGAGGTCTTCGGAGGCCACGTCACGGTCAACGTCGGCCGCGACGGCAGGGTTGTCTTCGCCGCCGGAAGTCTCGTCGACGGTCTCACCGCGGGCGCCACGGGCGACGAGGACCTCGGGCCGACGCAGGCTGTCGAGGCGGCGGCCGAGGGTCTCGACCTCGACGACCCGGCGAACCTGCGCATCCTCAGCCAGAGCGGCGGCCCGGCCCAGAAGACGGTGGTGTCGAACGGGAGCATCTCCGAAGGGCCAATCTCGGCCCGCCTGGGTTGGCAGCCGACCGCGGACGGGCTTCGGCTCGCGTGGCAGGTGACGATCGACGACTCGTCCGACGTCCATCTCTGGAACGCCACCGTGGACGCCGAGACCGGCGAGTTGCTTGCAGCCGAGGACTGGGCGAACGAGGACAGCCTCGGGGATCTCGCGCAGACGCTCGCGCGCACCAACCTCACGACGCAGGCGGCGACCACCTATCCGGTCTCGCCCAACCCCGTGCTCGACGGGTCGAGCTATCGCGTCTTCCGTCTTCCTGACGAGAGCCCGAACGACGCGCCGCGCCAGCTCGTCGAGAATCCCGCCGACGGGCTCGCATCGCCCTTCGGGTGGCACGACACCGATGGCGCTGCGGGTGCTGAGTTCACGATCACGCGCGGGAACAACAACCACGCGTACCTCGACCAGGACGACAACGAGCAAGAGGACTTCGGCGGCAGCCCGAGCGGTGGCCCGGGCCTGGACTTCGACTTCCCGGTCGATTTCTCGCAGCACTCGCAGGCGTATCGCGAGGCTGTGACCACCAACCTCTTCTACGGCTGCAACACGATCCACGACGTCCTCTACCGCTATGGCTTCGACGAGGCGTCGGGCAACTTCCAGGCGAACAACTACGGCCGCGGTGGCCTCGGCGGTGACTACGTCCGCTGCGAGGCGGCCGACGGAAGCGGCACCAACAACGCCAACTTCTCCACGCCGACGGAGCCGACGCCCGGCACGGGCGTGCCACGGATGCAGATGTACCTGTGGCCCGGCAACCAGCTCGGTCGCCAGAACCAGGTCGTCGTCGACGGCGTAGGCGAGTTCGGCGCCACCTGGGCGCGGTTCGGCCCGCCGGCCACGCCCGCCGGGTTTCCCGGTCGGACGCTGGTGTACGTCGGGCTCGGCTGTCTGGCCTCGAACTACCCGAGCCCCGCTCCCGCGAGCTGGATCGCGGTGGCGGACGGAGGCACGAGCGCGTCCCAGTGCCCGTTCCTCCAGCGGACGCACGCAGCCGACGCGGCGGGCGCCGATGCCCTCGTCGTCGTGCACACCTCGGACGACCCGCCCGTCATGGGCGGCTCTTTCGTCGCGGCGCCGCCCGGCATTCCGACCGTCGCCGTCGGAGCGACCGACGGCGCGGCGATCAAGGCCGCCATCGCCGCGGGGCCGAAGACCGGCAACGTGCGCAAGCACCCTGCG
>DAITAN010000473.1:0-1788 GCA_036824235.1 Gaiellaceae bacterium
AGCCGCTGGCCGTCCTTCGCGAACGCGACGACGGACGGCGTCGTGCGGCCGCCCTCGGCGTTCGGGATGACGGTCGGCTCGCCTCCCTCGAGCACGGCGACGCAGGAGTTCGTCGTGCCGAGATCGATGCCGATGGTTCGTGCCATATGCAGAATCCCTCCGTTTTGCTGGCGTTTTTAGAGTAGGCTCAGAAAATCTAAGCCGAGTTATAGCAGATCGCGAGCCAGCCCTGCAGGGCAGCCGTGGCGTCGGATCGGGCGGCTCAGGAGGCCGCGGCGACGACTTGGAGCGAGCCGAGAGCGGGATCTGCGCAGTAGGAGAGCCGGGTGCCGCCGGCGGCTGCCTCCCGCAGCGCGTCGACGAGCTCCTGCGAGACGACCTCCCCTGGGGCGATCGCCGGGATCCCGGGTGGGTAGGGCACGACCATCTCCGCCGCCACGCGCCCTCCGGCGGCCCCGGCGGCGACGGTCTCCCGCGGAGCGAAGAACGCCTCGCGCGGCGTCATCGCCGTCTCGGGCGTGATGTCCCAGACGGCGCTCGCCGCGCCAGGTGACCGCGGCTCCCCGCGGCGCCTGGCGAAGGAGGCGACGAGCGCGTCGCAGAGCTTCTGGACGCCCGCCTCCGTGTCGCCGATGGTGAGCAGCGGGACGAGCGTGTCGCGGTTTGCGAGCTCGAAACGGATCCCCTCGGCGAAGAGGTCGGCCTCGACCTCGAGCCCGTCGGCCCCGGTGCCGGGGAGGGCGAGCGCGAGCTTGGTCGGGTCGTCGGAGTCGACGATCGCGAGCCCCTCGACCTCCGCCAGGCGCTCACGCACGAGAGCCGCGAGGCGCAGCGTCTCGGTCAGCAGCTCCTCCCCGCGCGTGGCCATGATCTGCCGCGCCCGGTCGAGGCTGGCGAGCAGCGCCGCGGAAACGCTCGTCGTGTGCAGGAGCTCGAACGACTCGTCCAGGCGCGCGAGGTCGAGGCGCTCCCCGCATGCAAGCAGGTAGGCGCTCTGAGTGAACGCGGCCAGGGTCTTGTGCGCAGAGGTGACGAACGCGTCGGCGCCGAGCGAAATCGAGTGGGCCGGGAGGTCCGGATGGAACCCGAGGTGCGCGCCCCAGGCCTGGTCGATCACGAGCGGGATGCCCGCCGCGTGGGCGAGCTCGGCGATGCGCGGGATATCGGAGAGGACGCCGACGAAGTTCGGCTCGACGAGGAACACGCCGCGAGCATCGGGCGCGGAGGCCAGCGCGTCCGCGACCCGCTCAGGCGGCAGCGCGAGCGGGAGCCCGGTTCTCGGGTCGACGTCGGGCCGCACCCACACCGGCTGAAGCCCGGAGAGGACGAGCCCGGCGAGCACGGACTTGTGCGTGCTCCGCGAGACGATCGCCCTGTCGCCGGGCCGCCCGAGCGCAAGCGCGAGCGCCTGGTTCCCCTCGGTGGAGCCGTTGCCGCAGAATCGGCACAGGTCGGCGTCCCACAGCGCGGCCGCGAGGCGCTCGGCCTGCCCGAGCACGTCGGAGCGCATGTGCAGGTCGTCGGCGCCCGAGGAGAGCGGCAGGTCGAGGCGGAGGAGGTCGTCGGCGAGGTGCGGCGCGCGCTTGTGGCCTGGCGTCGTGAAGGGCGTGATGCGCGGGTCGGCCAGGTAGGCGGCGGCCGCGTCGGCGAGGGGAGTGCGGCTCTGGTCCACGGTGGGGCGGTTCTATCCGATCCAGCGGTCGTGCGTGCGGGCGGTCGACGGGGACTAGCGGCCGGATTCCGGCACGGGAGCCGGAGCGGGGGCACCGCGGCGGCGGAGGCCACGGC
>DAITAN010000474.1:0-1783 GCA_036824235.1 Gaiellaceae bacterium
GCGGCCTCGGCGGCGGCCAGGGCAGCGAGGAGGCGCTCGGCGAGCGGTTGTCCCGCCGACCCTTCGAAGGTGGAGGCCATCGCCTCCACGGTCGCCGCGGAGACGAGGATGTTTCCCTGCGCTGCATAGCCCGGCCCGGTCGTCCCGCCCGCCCACTCGAGGCACTCCGAGCCGGTGTAGGTCGCGGCGCGTCCGACCGCGTCGACGACGCCGAGCTGCCGGTGCTCGCGGCCCTCGTCGGCGCCGACCAGCGTCCTGACGACGTCCTCTGCCTGGTAGCCGTCGCGGAGAAGCGCGAGCCCGTCGGGCCGGTACGCGAGGTTGGCCCAGGCCTGGGTGGCGATCGCGCCGAGGTGAGGCTCGGCGGCCGGTACCGCCGCCCCGACGGCCAGGAACTTCGACTGGACGGCGACGCCCCAGTCGCCGGCCTCGAGGTCGCACGCCACGATCGAGTACGTCGAGATCACGGCCGGATTCTGCCACCGTCGGGACCGACGCTAAGATTCGTGCCGGAAATGGCAACGTCCCTTAGCTGAGCCAGGGAGCGTCAACGCGGCGGCACGGCCGCGCGGCCCTCCCGAGCGCCTCTCAGACGAGAGGCGTTTTCATATCGGAGACCGATGGAGCGATACGACCCGCAGGCAGTCGAGCTGAAGTGGCAGGAGACGTGGGAGCGCGAGCGCGCGTTCTACGTGTCCAACCCGACCGGGCCGGCCGACATGGACAAGGAGCACACCTACGTGCTCGAGATGCTCCCGTACCCCTCGGGCGAGCTCCACATGGGGCACGTCAAGAACTACACGCTCGGCGACGTCCTGGCGCACGTGCGGCGGCGCATGGGCTTCCGCGTGCTGCGCCCGATGGGCTACGACGCCTTCGGCCTCCCGGCTGAGAACGCCGCCATTCGCGAGGGAGGGCATCCGCGCCTCGTCATCGAACGGAACATCGCCGCCATCCGCGGGCAGATGAAGCGCATGGGCTGGGCGATCGACTGGGACCGCGAGGTCTCCTCGCACGAGCCGTCCTACTACCGCTGGACGCAGTGGCTCTTCATCAGGTTCTTCGAGAAGGGTCTCGCCTACCGCAAGGAAGCGCCCGTCAACTGGTGCCCGAACGACCAGACCGTGCTCGCGAACGAGCAGGTAATCGACGGGCGCTGTGAGCGCTGCGGAGCCGAGGTCGAGCGCAGGAACCTCGAGCAGTGGTTCTTCCGCATCACCGAGTACGCCGACGACCTGCTCGACGAGATGAGCCTGCTCGAGTCCTGGCCCGAGCACGTCCTCACGATGCAGCGCAACTGGATCGGTCGCTCCGAGGGCGCCGAGGTCGTCTTCCGGATCGAGGAGCAGGACGTCGACATCCCCGTCTTCACGACGCGCCCCGACACGCTCTTCGGCGCGACGTTCTTCGTCCTCGCGCCCGAGCACCCGCTGGTCCCGCAGCTCGTCGCGGGGACTCCGCACGAGCAGGAGGTCCTGGAGTACGTGCGGCAGGCGGCCGGTCGCTCGACCGTGGAGCGCGCCGACCCGGAGAAGGAGAAGACCGGCGTGCCGACCGGCTCGTTCGTCACGAACCCCGTCAACGAGCAGCGTCTCCCGATCTGGGTCTCCGACTACGTGCTGATGGAGTACGGGACGGGCGCGATCATGGCCGTCCCCGCGCACGATGAGCGCGATTTCGAGTTCGCGCAACGCTTCGAGCTGCCCGTGAAGGTCGTCGTCGCCCCGGAGGGCGAGGAGTTCGAGGAGGGCACGTACGTGCCGCATGCCGAGAGCGAGCGACT
>DAITAN010000475.1:0-1783 GCA_036824235.1 Gaiellaceae bacterium
CGGTACTTGTCCTCGATCGTCGTCTCGACCTCGCACTCGCTGAGCGAGGCGGCGAACGCGAAGCAGTCGAGCATCTCCTGGACGAGCGCGGCGAGCTTCTGCTCGTCGCGGGAGCGGGCCTCGACGGCCAGCCGGCAGCGCTCGGGGACGACGTTCAGTGCGCTGCCGCCCTCGATCAGCCCTGCGTTGGCGGTCGTCTCGTCGTCGATGCGGCCGAGACGAAGATCCGAGATCGCCCGCGCGGCGGCGACGATTGCCGACCGGCCGTCCTCGGGATTGATCCCCGCATGGGCCGGCCTCCCTTTGAAGACCACGTCGAGCGCGCGCCCGGACGGCGCCCCGACGACGATGTCACCCACATCGCCGGAGTAGTCGTAGACGAACCCGAGCCCGGCCTGCAGGCGGCTCGCGTCGAACGCGAAGGCGCCCTCCAGCCCGGTCTCCTCGCGGGTCGTGAAGAGCAGCTCGATGCCGGCATGACGCCGGCCCTCGGCGAGCAGCAGCCGGGTTGCCTCCAGCAGCACGGCGACGGCCGCCTTGTCGTCGGCGCCCAGGATCGTCCCGCCGCCGTTCGTGACGACGCCGTTCTCCACCACGGGCTCGATCGGCCCGCTCGGAGGAACCGTGTCGAGGTGGGCGCAGAGGAAGATCGGCCGTCCGCCCTCCTCGTTCGCCGGCAGGCGCGCGAGAACGTTGCCGAAGTCGTCCGTGTCTGAGTCGATCCCGAGGCCTCGGAGGTACTCGCGGACGCGGTCGGCGACCGCTTCCTCGTCCCCCGAGGGGCTCGGAATCGCCGCCAACTCGAGGAAGAGCGGGAGGACGTCCGAGGCCCAGGTTGTCGTCACGCGGGCGATTGTAGGTGCGCGGCCCCGGGCAGGCGGCGGACGCCCCGCCGGGCTCGGGCGGGGCGTCCGGGGAACGTCGTTTGGGCGAACCTAGCTCTGCGAGCAGTCGTACGGGCCCTCGCCGGGCGGCGTAGGGGCCGTCCCTTCGAGTGCCCACGCGAAGACGAACGCGAGCGCGTCCACGTCGCAGTCCGAGAGCACGGGATCGCCGAGGTCCGGCCACCCGTAGCCCATCAAGTCGGTGCTCTCGAGCAGGTTCGTCGCGTGACCGAGGCCGAGCGCATGCCCGATCTCGTGGAGCGTGACCCAGCCGAGGTACTCGGGGTCGTACGGATCTTCGCCGAGGCTCGGCGGGAGGTCCGATCGCACCAGGATGTTCGGGCACTTGTGGTCGCCGCAGATCGCGTAGCCGCCGAACACCACGCCGCCGGCGGTCGGCACGTAGTGGACGACGATGTCAGCGGTCTGACGCTTGGCGCCGGTGACGTTACGTAGCGTGATCAGCCCGTCAAAGCACTCCTGGAGCGTGCTCGACCAGGTCGCGATCGCTGCGTCGATCGCCGCCAGCTGCTCGGCAGTCGCGCCCGGGTGCGCCTGGACCGCGATCGTCAGGTTCGTGTGATCCCACCAGTAGCCGGGAAAGAAGTTGTTCAGGATCACGAGCCCTTCGGCGTTGGACTCCGGAAGGTTGCAGGTCGGCAAGCGGCTGCCTGCGGGCTCCTTTTTCCCCGCCGTGGCCGCGGCGGGCACGAGGAGTGCGAGGCAGACCGCGAGCGCGAGGAAACGCCTCAAAGCGTGCATGAAGACCCCCTTTTGCGAGCGGTGCAGGAACGCCGCATCTGCCTACACAGACGCCCACCGGCGACAAACCTTGCGTAGCCGTGGCGCGCCGCGGCGTTTTGAGGCGGGCTAGCGGCTCGCGGCCTGTGCGACGCGGC
>DAITAN010000086.1:0-8588 GCA_036824235.1 Gaiellaceae bacterium
GCCGGACGCGCGTGCGGCGGCCGCGGCGGCCCCGCCCGCGGGGAAGAGGAAATGGCCGTACACCACGTCCGGGCGAAAGCGACGCGCCTCGCGCACCGCGTCCCGACCGAGCTTCAAGTACTTCGCGCGCGAGCCCCCTCGGCTGTCGATCACCGCGTAGGCGAGCTCGTGATTGCGCTCCTCGAGCGCCGAGGCCAGGTCGGCGACGAAGACGCCGAGATCGGGCGCCGACGGGCCCGGATACATCTGAGAGACGAGAAGAATGCGCATTGTTGACTTTTGTCACTATCCCCCGAACCGGGGGTGACCGCTCGAGAAGGCGCCGCTACGGTCGAAGCATGGCGAAATCTGCGGCCGCCGGCGTCGACGTTGCCGTCGTCGAGGCACATCTTGCGCGCTATGCGATCTCCTGCCCGCTCTGCAAGGCAGTCGATCAGCTCGGCGTGGGCCAGCATCCCTGCACGATCGCGTCCGCGAACGGCACCAAGGACTCCATCGCGGCGATTGTCGTCGTCTGCACCCGCTGCGGCTACCTCATGCCGCTGGCGGCGGATCGCGTGATCCCAGCAGACGAGAAGGCGGCCTAGGGCCGCCTTCTCGGTTGTAGTTTCTACGCCGCCTTCAGGCGCCGCGAGTCGCGCTCGAGCCGCTCTTCGGCCCGCGCACGCGCGCGGATGGCGTCGGACGGGCCGAAGGTGGAGTGCGCCTTGAGGGCACGTGCCTCCGCCCAGAGCTCGTCGATCTTCTGCGAGAGCTCGGCAGCTTCGGCCGACTTGGCCGGGTCGACGCCGTCACCGAGCTCGTGCCAGAGCTCGGCACGCCGGTCGACGGCCTGCTCGAGCTCATCCCGGATGTTTCGCATGGTTCTCATGTCACTTCTTAAAACGCCTTCCCGGAGGCCGTCATTCCACCCGGAGGCTAGGATTTTCGGGCGTCGAGCCAGATCGTCCAGGGCTCGATTGAGGCGATTTCGAGGATGCCCGCGGGCAGCCAGGGATCCGGTGCGAAACGCGCCTCGACCTCCCGCTCGTCCGCCGCTTCGACGATGAGCAGGACCCGCTCGCCGTCGCCGATGGGGCCGCCGAGAACGACGAATCCGTCTTCGACGAGCGCGTCCATGAACGCCGCGTGCTCGTCCCAGCCGTCCTGCTCCCGGCGCGGGCGCGCGGCATCCCAGTTCGGGCCGGCGACCTCGGTGACGGCGAAGACGGGCACTAGGGCTGGTCTCCGAGCAGGATCTCCCACGGCTCGACGCTTGCGACCGTGAGGAGCCCCAGCGGGGCCCAGGGGTCGTCGTCGAACCGCTGGCGGATCTCGTCCTCGCCGGAGGCCTCGATGATGAGCAGCGTCTTGGACCCGCCGCCGACGGGCCCGCCGACCACGACGAAGCCCTCTTCCACGAGCGCATTCATGAACACCGCGTGCTCGACCCAGGCCTCCTGCTCACGCAGACGCTTCGCCTGATCCCAGCCCGGCCCCGCCTCCCGGATGACGGCGAACCTGCTCATTTGCAGCAGGAAGCGTATCGAGTTGACATATTCTTATATCAGCATATATCATGGCCGCCATGGCACGAGCAGCGACGACCGCAGACGCGTTCAACGCGATAGCCGAGCCCCGGCGGCGACAGATCCTGGACGTCCTCGCCGGTGGGGAGCGGCCCGTGAACGATCTCGTGAGCCGGCTCGGGCTGGCTCAGCCACAGGTGTCCAAGCACCTCCGGGTGCTGCGAGAGGTGGGAGTGGTCGACGTGCGCAGCGAAGGGCGACAACGGCTCTACCGACTCAACGGCCACGCGCTCAAGCCCATCCACGACTGGGTGAAGAGCTACGAGCGCACGTGGTCGGAGCGGTTCGACCAGCTGGATGTCGTGTTGAAAGAGCTCAAAGAGAAGGAGGAGGGAGATGGTGGGAGTGACAAGTAGCGGAACGGCGACAGTGACGCTTCCGACGGAGGATCAGACCCTCGTCACGCGGGAGTTCGACGCCCCCAAGGAGCTGGTCTGGAAGGCGTGGACCACGCCCGAGTTCGTCAAGCGCTGGTGGCATGCAAACCGGGGCGAGGTGACGGTCGCGGAGATCGACCTGCGCGTCGGCGGAACGTGGCGCTCCGTCATGGTGACCGCTGACGGTTTCGAGGTCGCATTCCACGGCGAGTACCGTGAGATCGAGCCGTACGACCGGCTCGTCTCGACCGAGGCCTTCGAGGGCATCCCGAACGCCGACGAGAACGCCACCGTCAACACGATGACCCTCGACGAGGACAACGGGCGCACGACCGTCACCATCCTCATCCAGTGCCCGAGCCGGGAGGTGCGCGACGCGATGATCGACTCCGGGATGGAGGCTGGCATGCAGGACGCGTTGGCCCTTCTGGAGCAGGTCGCGATCTCGCTCCGCTAACGAGAACATGCATCCGACTACGGGCCACCGGTAACCGGTGGCCCGTTTGCGTTCTAGAGTGACGTATGGCCGGCGTCACCGTGGATGACGTGCGTGCGTTCGTGCTCACCCTCCCCCGGGCATACGAGGCCTTCGTCCGTGGACGGATCAAGTTCCGGGTCGGCCAGATCGTCTTCGTCGCCTTTTCGAAGGACGAGAAGGACATGGGCTTCGCGTTCCCCAAGGAGTGGCGCCGGGCGCTCGTCGAGAACGAGCCGGAGAAGTTCTTCCTCCCTGGCGAGTCCGACATGCGGTTCAAGTGGGTCTGCGTCCACCTGGACGCGATCGACCAGGAGGAAATGCGCGAGCTCGTGCTCAACGCGTGGGCGATGGTCGTCCCCAAGTACCTGTCGGAACCGTACGCCGAGCGCTGACGGAGTCTTCTCCCGCTCAGTCGATTGCGGCGCGGAGCTCCTCGGCGTGCTCAGGCGAGCAAGTGCCCTCCAGCCGCGCGATCGCAAGCTCGATCTGATCGCGAAGCGTGGTCTCGGGCTCGAGGGCCGGCTGCGGCCGCTGGAAGGGCTCGTCGAGATCGAACTCGCCGGCGGCCGCCAGAAGAGCGTCCACATCCTGCTGCAGGACCTCGGTGTTCGGGCTCGACAGAAGACCGCTCTCGACCGCGCGGCACTGGAAGACGATGTCCGCGGTCGCGGCCAGGATGCCGTCCACCTGATTGCCGGGCGCCGCCTTGTCGTCTCCGCCGCAGGCCGCGGCGCCCAGGAGGGCGCCTGCGCAGAGGACGGCGAGGAGTGTCCGTTTCATGGAATGCCGAGCCTAGCCTCAGAGGCCGGTGGTGGGCCGGCCACCAGCGGTGGCCGGCCCACTCGAACCGGTCCTTCCCTTGCTAGTTCCTGATCTTGATCACAGGTGCCGCGGCCAGCTCGCCTAGGCAGTCCACGGGATCGTTCTCGCGCAGGAACTCGTACGCGATCTCGCCCGGGTTCGGCGGCCGTGTGGCCGGGTCCGCCTGCCACGGGATCTCCTCGCGGAAAGCATCCCACGCGCACTCGGGGACTTCCCCGAACGAGCGCGTAGGGCGCTGCGCCCGGCGGACGTCCGCCCAGAAGGTCGCCGCCAGCGCTTCCTGGCCGATCAGCCGCAGCGAGACGTCCAGGGCTAGCCGCGACTTGGCGACCTTCTCGCTCCCGAATGTCGTCGTCTCGTCCGGATGGATCCGCTCGGCGTCGAACTCAACCGGGATGGGCATGGTGAGCGCCTGGAGCTCGTCGACGAGAGCCCCGATGACCGCAGCGCCCTCGTGCTGCGGGGCGGCCCGGGCGAGCACCTCGGGGCTGAGCACGTCACTCGGCACGATCACCGAGAAGAACGGCTGCCCGATCCTGAGCGTCCGCAGGGCGACCGTGTGCACGGTGTCCGTGAGCGCGATCGTGAACTGCTCGACGTTCCCTGCGAGCTCCGTCTTGTTGAAGTTCGAGTTCGAGAGCGTGAACCCGCCCTCGCTCTTCCACCCCTGATACGGCGTGTTCTTCGGGGTGGGCTTGACGTAATGGCGCATGAACCACGGCGTCTGGAGCTCCGGAGAGTCGCTGGGACGCGTCCCCGGGGCGGTCGACGGGTTGTGGTCCGAGGAGTTGACCTCCAGGAGCGTCGTCCTCCTCAGCTCGTCCCACGCCCGCCACGCGGCGCCGTTGCGCCACTGGTAGGTGCGGTAGCTCAGAGGATCCTGGAGCAACCGCGGGATCCCCTGCACCTGGCCGTTCACGACCTCGAACTCGAGGTCGTACAGGTAGCTGTCGCCCAGGATGTCGAGCATCCGATGCGCCTGCCAGACGGCGTAGGGCAGCGGCCTCTCGAGGTCCATCGGGACTGCGCTGAGCGGTGTGATGCTGCTGTTCAGGCCGTGCATCGAGACCGAGAAGATCAGGTCGTACCAGTCGAGCACCTTCTTCGCGTCGGTGACGAGAAGCGCGGCCTGGCCCAGCGTGTACGCGTTCGTGCTGTAGATCCCTCGGAAGAGGCCCATGTCGTTCTCGGGGTCGTTCGGGTCGACGCCGCCAGGCTCCACACCGGCCTGGTTGAGTGCGTCGATCGCCGGCATGCGCTGGCCCTTGTAGAAGACCTCGCCGAAACCGAAGATCGCCGACTCGACGTTGCCCGCCTGCGGCAGGTCGCCCTCGCCGTGGTAGAAGCCGTCACCCTGGGTGAGCGGCGTGATCCGGTTGTTGAGGAGATCAGCGATCTTCTGTGCGGTCGCTGGGCCGTTCGCGACGTACATGATGTTGTTCGCCCGCACGGCCATCATGGCGCGGACGATCTCCTCCGCCTCCACGTAGGGGATGTACGGAGTACGGACGCGCCAGCGTCCGCCGTTCGCCGCGTTCACGCGGCGCTGCTGGAGGTTGAGCAGGTTCGCCGGCTCGTAGGGGTCTCCCTCGAAGATCACCGTCTCGCGGGCCGCGCCCGCGCCGCGGTTGAAGCGGTACACCGGAATGCCCTGGCGCGACGCCTCGATGATGAGGTTGTACGCGCGGTTCATGTAGTCCATGTGGCTCTTGGCGATCTTGACCTTCGCGCCGTAGCGGGCGATGTCGACGATTTCCTGGATCGTCAGGCGGTTGCCCTTGAGGATGATCGTCTTGTTGGACTTGGTCGGATTGATCGGAATGAACCCCTCCTGCTGCGCGCTGGCCACACCGACGTTGACCGTCGATGCTCCAACGAGCAGCAGGCCTACCACTAAGCAAATACGGAGCCCTCTCGAGCTCGGCATGACCCTCCCCTTCCTCTGGCTGACCACGGCTCCCCAGGTCCTCAGGAACATGCCTGCCCAGGACCTGTAGAGGGTGGCGGCAGCAAAGCTGCCTCCGACGACGGATGGAGCTGCCCGGCTTCCACCACCACGCGAGCACTCTACGGAGAGACGACTCCGCTGGCTAGTCCGCCGTCCGAGAGCCGGAGGAGGGACTCGAACCCACGACCTACCGCTTACAAGGCGGTTGCTCTACCAGCTGAGCTACTCCGGCGGCCGGGTCGAATCGTAGCGGGCTACGAGTCGATGACCTGGCGCTCGTTCTGGTGCTGGAGGACCTTGCGCTTCACGCGCTGCAGGGCGTTGTCGATCGTCTTCGTGTCGCAGCCCAGCAGCTCGGCCATCTCCTCGTAGGAGTTGCCCTCGAGGTAGTAGCGCAGCGCGTCGGACTCGAGCGGCGAGAGGCCCGTGCCCAGGCAGAAGACGAGGCTCTGGAGCTCCTGCGTCGAGATGACGCAGACCGCCGGGTCGTCGACGCCGGGCCCCGGAAGCGCGTCGCCGAGCGTGCACTCGCTGTCGTCCTGCCCGGCCGGGGTCTGGCTGAAGGAGACGTAGGTGTTCAGCGGCGCGTGCTTGAAGCGGGTCGCCGTCTTGATCGCCGTGATGATCTGGCGCGTGATGCAGAGCTCGGCGAAGCTCCGGAACGACGTCTCCTTGTCGGCGCGGAAGTCGCGCACGGCCTTGTAGAGGCCGATCAGCCCTTCCTGGTTGAGATCGTCCGACTCGCCGCCGGCGAGGAAGTAGGAGCTTGCCTTCAGGCGGACGAAGCCCGTGTAGCGGCGGATGAGCGTGTCGAGGGCGACCTGGTCGCCGTTGCGCGCCCGGATGACGAGCTGCAGGTCTTCAAGCTCTCGCTTACTGCGCTCTTCCGGGGTCCGAGCTGTTGCGAGCTGACGGCGGGCCACGGCGTTTCCTCCTGTCGGCGGTTTCGGTGAGCCGTGGAGGCCTCTCCGCAAACCCTAACCCTCAAGTTGAGGTCTCGATCGTAGCAGGGACCTACCGAAAGTTCAACGACTGCGGCGGAAGCGCTCGAGCCGCTCTCGCGTCTCGGCGTCGAGGGCGCCCTCGATCTGGGAGCGCCCCGGGCCTGCACCCGGCGCAGGCTCGCCTTTCAACTCGGCGGCGAGCTCGCGTACGAACGTGTTCGACGAGAGGCGCCGCGTCTCCTGCCCGGCAGTTCCGCGGACTGCGCGATCCGACGAGATGACCCAGACCTCCTCGGTGCGGCGGTGGTCGGCCGCCAGCCGCTCGATCACGGGGTCGGCCGGCGAGGCGAAGCGAACGTCCAGGGCGCCGTACGACTCGTCCTCGCCGACGCCGTCGAAGACGACGATCCCGCGCGCTCCGCGGACGGCGACGAAGCTCGCCAGGGCGTCGACAAGCTCCCGCCGGTCGGCGAAGTCACCCGCGTGAAGGATGTTGTAGCCGTCGAACAGATAGAGCATCGCCTCCGAATGATGCCGCTGCGAGTGACAGGAGCAGCGCGATCGCCGCCAGGAGGGCGAGACCCGCACGGAGGTCGAGCTGTCCGGAGACCGCGCCGACGAGCGGCGGCCCGGCGACAAAGCCCAGATACGAGATCGTCGTGACGGAGGCGACGGCGCTCCCCCGATCCTCGTCGTCGGCGCCCCTCCCGGCCGCCCCGAAGACGATGGGAGCGGCCACGGAGATCCCTGCGCCTCCCATGGCGAAGCCGACGAGGGCGAGGGGCAGGTCCGGTGCGATTGCGGCCAGCATGAGCCCTCCGCCCGCGGTGGCGGTGCCTCCGACGAAGAGCAGTCGATCGCCGAGGCGCACCTCGAGCCACTGCCCGAGTAGGCGCCCGATCACCATCGCGGCCGCGAAGAGCCCCGGGCCGAGGGCCGCGAGGGTCGGCGAGGCGTCGAGCTCGGTCTCCAGGAAGAGGGCGCTCCAGTTCTCGATGCCCCCTTCGACCACGAAGGCGACCCCGCAGAGCACCCCGAGGACGATCAGGCGCCTGGAGAAGGCAAAATGGCGCTCGGAGACCCGCCGGGGAACCGCGGGGAACCCCCGATTGACCCCGGCCGCCACCGCTGCCAGAGCGGCGACTCCGGCCAGGACGGGCAACGGCTCCGCCCCGAGGCCCCTGGCGATGCCCGTTCCGATCGCGCCGGCCAGAAACCCCCCGGAGAAGAGTGCGTGGGCGAGCTGAATGATCCTGCGGCCCGTCGCCACCTCGACGGAGGTGGCCGCTGAGTTGATGACCACGTCGAGCGCCCCAGTAGTGGCCCCGAGCAGGAGCAGCGCAACGACGAGGTTCGGGACGGAGTCCGCGAAAGCCGGCAGGACACCCGTGATCGCGAAGAGGACGAGGGCCAAGGGCGTCGCACGCGGCCCGACCCGGTCGACGATGCGCCCCGTGACGAGCATCGCGGGCAGGGCGGCCAGGCCGACGGCGAAGAGCGCAACACCGAGCTGCGAGACCGAGGCGCCGACGTCCTCCTTCACGTCCGGGAGTAGCACGCCCCAGGCGCCCCAGAAGGCGCCGAACGCGAAGAAGGCGAGGAGCGGGCCCCGCGCCTTCACGCGGAGCGGCGCTGCCTGGCCGCCTCGAAGAGCGCGACTCCGGCGGCGACGCTGACGTTCAGGGACTCGACGCTGCCCGCGAGCGGGATGGTGAACGCCTCGTCGCAGGTGCGGCGGACGCCCGGTCGCAGCCCCCGGCCCTCGGCGCCGAAGACGAGCGCCGCCCCGGTCGTGAGGTCGGCGGACCACACGGGCGTCTCTGCGTCGCTGGTCGCCGCCCACGTCCAGAGGGCCGGGCTCTTGATCTCCTCCAAATAGCGCCCGAGGTTCACCACGACGGCAACCGGAACGTGCTCGACCGCGCCGGCCGATGACTTGGCGACCGCGGCCGTCACCCGGGCCGCGTTCCGCTCGGTGATGACCACGCCGCTCGCCCCCGCGCCCTCGGCGCTGCGGACGACCGCGCCGAGGTTGTGGGGGTCGGTGACCTGGTCGAGGCAGACCACGAGGGGCCGCTCGCCCGCGACGAGCGAGTGCGCGTCCGCGTAGCGATACGGCTCACAGAAGGCGACGACGCCCTGGTGGTCGCGCGTGTTCGCGGCGTCGCTCAGGCGCCGCTCGGGGACGACCTGGATCCGCAGGCCCGGCACCTCCCGCAGCCACGGCTCCGCCGAGAGCGCCCGCTCGGTGACGAGCAGCTCGAGGATCTGGCGCTTGCCGGCGCGATGCAACTCGCGCACCGGCCGCCGGCCGTAGACGAGCTCGCGGTTCACGCTTTGGGGATCAGCCGGAAGCCTTCGGGAACGTCCTGGACCTCCCACCCGAGCGCGTCGAGCTCGGCCCGCAGCTCATCGGCACGCGCGTAGTCGCCGGCGGCGCGCGCCTCCTAC
>DAITAN010000476.1:0-1771 GCA_036824235.1 Gaiellaceae bacterium
GTCCCGACCGGTTAGCTGACGGCGCCCGCGAGCACAGCCGCAAACCAGGCCATCCTCGCCCAGCTCGACGCGATCGGCGTGGACGGCGAGGCGAAGTGCCTGAGCGACTTCATCCGCGAGGCGAACAGCCGCGGCCTCACGGCTTGGAAGGACGCCGGCGGCAACGACGCCCCTTGGGGCACCGGCGGAGCGATCAACGACAAGCTCCACGTCGAAGAGGGCGCGATGCAGCTCTACCGCAACGGCGGCCTCAACGCCCGCATCGCCTTCAACGCGATGAGCGGGTACGACATCAACCGGGTCATCCCCGAGACGCAGAACGCCCTCGGCTTCCTCGGCGATGACATGTTCAAGTACCTCGGGCCGGGCGAGGACGTGATGGCCACCGACCCGCAGTACGCGGACGTGATGCGCTGGTCCGCCTCCAAGCGGCTCAGCGTGGAGACACACGTCGGGAACATCGACGCGATCCTGAACGGGTTCGAGGCAGCTGATCAGGTCTACGACGTCGGCAAGCTCAAGTGGCGCATCGCTCACCCGGGCAACGGGCAGCCGAGCGACGAACAGCTCGCGCGGGCGAAGGCGCTCGGAATCGGCTGGGCCCTCACGATCGCTCCCGTGCAGGACGGGGGCACCGGCCCGCGCTTCAAGACGACGAAGGAGAACAGCGCACAGATGTGCCTGATGACGGACGCGATGAACGTCGCTCCGTGGCCGCCCTTCCTGAGCCTCTTCTTCGTCACCACCGGCCAGACGCTCCTCCCGGGCGACGAAGGCGTCCCGCCCGAGGAGCGGCTGACCCGACTGGAGGCACTCCGCTCCTATACCTCCGATTGTGCGTGGTTCCTCGACCTGGATGACAAGGTCGGCACACTCGAGGCAGGGAAGTACGCCGATCTCATCGTTCTGGACAAGGACTACTTCAAGGTCCCGGACAGCGAGATCTGGAAGATCAAGTCGCTCCTCACCGTCGTTGACGGACGCATCGTCTACGGCGACGGCGAGTACGCAGGGCTCGACTAGCACTCATCCAAACCCTCGACTCGAGCCGCCCCGATCCGGGGCGGCTCGACCTTTCTCGGGAGCCTTGACACCCGCCGTTCGACGGGCAGATACTCGCGGTCCGACAGTCGGACCAGCTGACGCCGGTTCGGAACAAGGGAGGGGACATGGGACTCAAGGGATTGCTCGGGCGCCGAGCGCTGTTCGTGCTCGCCCTGACCGCGCTCGTCATCGCGACCGCAGTGAGCGCGACAGGACCGACGGTCAACCAGCAGGTCCGGGAGGCGAATGCGCCGGACCTGATCCTCTACAACGGCAAGATCTCTCTACTCGACGAGAAGAACACCGTCGTCAAGGCGATCGCCGTCCGCGAGGGCAAGGTGCTCGCCTCCGACGACCAGAGCGGCCGCATCAAGGCACTCGCAGGACCCGACACCAAGATCGTCAACCTCGACGGCCGCCGCGTCCTGCCCGGCCTTATCGACGGGCACCTACACGGCATGCGCGAGGCCTACCACTGCTGGACGCAGGTCGTCCGGCTCGACCTCGTCACAAGCCGGGCGCAGGCGCTCGCCATGTACGCGGCCAAGGCGGCCGAGCTCCCGGACGGGAAGTGGATCTGGACGACCCAGGGTGGGTGGAGCCTCGCACAGCTCGACAATCCCACCCTCTTCACGTTCGCCGAGCTCAGCGCCGCGGCTCCGGCGAACCCGCTCTGGATCCAGGGCGGCGGCTTCAGCGGGGCGCGCGTCAACCAGGCAGCGCTCAC
>DAITAN010000477.1:0-1765 GCA_036824235.1 Gaiellaceae bacterium
CCGCTACCTCGCCGCCGCGCCTCGGCCATCCCGACGGCGGGCCGCCCCTCGCGGGGACGAACGCCCTCACGATTGCGATCCCGAGCTCGGACGGCGCCCACGTCGTCGCCGACCTCTCCATGGGGAAGGTGACGTACGGCGACGTGCTCGCGGGGAACGCGCCCCCCGAGGACCTCGTCCCCTTCGGGGGTGAGCAGGCGCACAAGGCGTTTGCGCTCGCAGTCGGGCTCCAGCTGCTCGTCGACGCTCTTGCGGGCGACGGCTACGGCGCGGTGCTGCTGGTCGCGCGGCCGGAGGCCGACCCGGTGCCGGCGTTCCGCGAGCGTGCCGGCGGCGTGCGCCTCCCGGGCGACGCGCGCTAGCCGTACGTGATCTTGCGCAGGTCGAGGTCGCGGAGCCCGCGCTGGTCCGCCGGGACGAGCACGCAGGCGACCTCGGGCCGGGCGAGCGCTCGAGTGACCGCCTCCGCATCCGAGGCCCGGACGACGACCGGCGTCCCGTTGGCGTGAGCCTCGCGGAGCCGCTCCTCGTCGCTGACGTCATCGAGGACCAGCGCCTCGTCGAGCGGGATCTCGTCCTCGCCCTCGACGGCGATCTCGGGCACCTGGCGACCCGTGGACCCGAACCAGCGCTGCCGCATCAAACTGTCACGGTGCCGCCCGGATCGGGCGCGAGGATCTCGCAGTCGGTCGTCAGCCGCTCGCGGAGCTGCTCGGGCGTGCCGGCGAGCAGGCCGAACGTCCCGTAGTGGCAGGGAATGCAGCGCTTGGCGCCGAGGAGCTCGATCGCGACCGCGGCCTCCTTCGGGTCCATCGTGAAGTGACCGCCGATCGGCAGGATTGCGACGTCGGGCTCGTAGAGACGCGCGATGAGCTGCATGTCGCCGAAGACGCACGTGTCGCCGGCGAAGTAGAGCTTCGTCCCGTTCTCGACCTCGATCACGAGGCCCGCCGGCTCGCCGAGGTACACGATGCCGCCGTCGGCGAAGATGCTGCTCGAGTGCCTGGCGTCGACGAACGTGACCTTGACGCCTGCGGCTTCGAGCGTCCCGCCCTTGTTGCCCGCCTGCGCATCGTCCTCGGGTAGGCCTCGGATCGTGAGCCAGTCGCGGACCTCGACGAGCGCGATCACCGGGCACTCGAAGCGCTGTGCAAGCTCGAAGGTCTCGCCGAAATGGTCGCCGTGCCCGTGCGTCAGTGCGATCAGGTCCACGCGCTCCGGCGACTTCTCGCTCTCGGGGCACTTCGGGTTGCCGAGCCAGGGGTCGACGTAGACCCGCTTGCCCCCCGGCGTGTCGATCCGGAAAGCGGAATGTCCGAGCCAGGTAACCGCAGTATCCGCCATGTTCTGAGCCTCCTCGGTCGCTCGGGCCAGGGTAACGAAGGAGAGCGGGCGCGGGCGTCGAAGCTGAACACCCATGCGGGAGACGCGCAGCGGCGCCGGGGCTATGGCTGTCGAGCTCGCCGGAGCTCTCCTTCTCGCCACCGCCGTGTCCGACGCGCTCGGCCACGCCGGCGTGTCCTTCTACCTGCTCGTCCTGGCCGTTCCGGTCACGGCGATCGCGGGCCTCGTCTGCTTCGGTGAGGTCGTGGATGCCGTGGACGGGGGCAGCAGCGACCCGCTCGGGCGCCTGCAGGCCGTCCTCGCCTGCGTCCTCGTGGTCACGATCGTCGGCGGCGCGGCGATCCGCGCGCCCGCAGTCTCCGAGGCCGCGGTTCCCGCGGCTGCGAGCGCGGCGCTAGCGGTCGCGTTCGGCGTGCTCATC
>DAITAN010000478.1:0-1736 GCA_036824235.1 Gaiellaceae bacterium
GGTACAAGCGTGTCCAGCCGGTCGCGCTCCGCATCCGTCAGGCCCCGAAGCGGCCGGCGGACGTCCTCGCGCACCGGAATACCGCGCAGGGCCAGGATGCGCTTCAGCGCAGCGTGGCGGGGGAATGCTTCCAGGCCCTCCCGCAGCTCGCCCAGGCGGGCGCTCCGCTCCGGGCTCGGCTCGCGGACCGCGGCGGCGACGAGCTCGGGGAAGGCCGTTGCGAGCGCCGAGACGGAGCCGCTGGCGCCGCGGCGCATGCCCGCGCCGATGAGGCTCTCGGCGCCGATGAAGATGTCGAGGCCCTCGATCAGATAGGGCTCGACACTCTCGAACGGCGCGTCGGAGACCTTCATCCCAGCCAGGTTGGGCGCAGCCTCGCGCAGGCGCTCGACGACGCTGACGGGAACGGCATATCCGCTCACCTTGGCGAACTCGTAGACGTAGAACGGTGTCGGCGCGCACACGGCAGCCGCCGCGGCAAGGTGCGTGAAGAGGGCCTCGTCGTCGAGTTGGAAATACGGCGGAGCGATGACCGCGACCGCCGCTGCGCCTTCCGCGGCGGCATGCTCGGCCAGCGCAAGAGTGTCAGCCGTCGTCTGCGCACCGCAGTGGACGGCGACATCGAGCCGCCCTTCGCACGCCTCGATGAAGAGCCCCATGACCTGCTTCCGCTCGGCGAGGGACAGAAGGATTCCCTCTCCTGTCGTCCCCATCGCGAGGATCCCATCGAGCCCGGCGCTCTCGAAGAAGTCGACGAGCGGGCCGAACGCCTCCTGGTCGAGCGTCGCTCCGCCGTCGCGGAACGGGGTCACGGCTGCTGCCAGGGTGCCCTTGATCACGGGGCGAACCTTATGCTCTCGCACGATGAGCTCGCTGAGGATCGAGCGGGACGGAGGCGTCCTTCGAGTCACGATCGCGAAGGCCGAGCGCCGGAACGCATTCGACGCCGCCATGATCGCCGAGCTGACCGACGCGTTCGCGGACGTCGGCGACGCGCGGGTGGTCGTGCTCGCCGGCGACGGCCCGAGCTTCTGCGCCGGTGCCGACGTGGAATGGCAGCGGGCTTCGATCGACCTCTCGTACGACGAGAACGTCGCGGACGCCATGCGGCTCTACCGGATGATGGAGACGATCGACGAGTGCCCGGCCCCGGTCGTGGCGCGCGTCCAGGGGTTCGCCCTGGGGGGCGGCTCCGGCCTGGTGGCGTGCGCCGACGTCGTCGTCGCGGCACCCGACGCCGTCTTCGGGTTCACCGAGGTGCGCCTGGGGATCGTGCCCGGGGTGATCTCGCCCTTCGTGTTCGCCCGCATCGGCGGCGGCGCAGCGCGGCGGTATTTCCTGACCGGAGAGCGCTTCGGCGCCGAGGCCGCGCTCCGCATCGGGCTCGTCCACGAGGTGACTGACGAGCTCGACTCGGCGGTCGAGCAGGTCACCGGCCACATCCTCGCCGCCGGCCCCGAGGCGGCCCGGGCGGCGAAGCAGCTGATCCGCGAACGGCCCATGGGCGAGGCAACGGCGCACCTGGCCGCCCGGCTGCGGACAAGCCCCGAGGGGCAGGAGGGCCTCCGCGCATTCCTCGAGAAGCGCGCAGCGACCCTCCCGGACGGCGGCTCGTGGGGGGTCTTCTCCGACCAGGAACCCCGCTAGCCCGGCCCGCTCCCGCTTCCGCCGGCGCCCGTGCCCCAGGTGAGGACCACGACCAGGACGACGAGCGCCCCGAACGCGAGCGCGACGCC
>DAITAN010000479.1:0-1732 GCA_036824235.1 Gaiellaceae bacterium
GGATGGCGCCTCCGGAGACGCGCGCGGTGGCGACCGCGAGGTCGCCGTCGGCGGGGCTCCCGATCGCCAGCGAGCGCGCGCGCGTGCGCGGCCGGACCGGGATGACGTTTCGCTCTTCCGCGAAGGCGGCGGCCACCGGAGAGCACCCCTGGGCCTGAGCGCCGATGAGCCGTGGCGGGTTCCCGTCCACGAGTCCGAGGTCGAGGAAGTCCGCGAAGCCCCGATGGAGGCGGGCGAAGAGCGCGCCCGAGGCGATCGGCGCCACGACGGCCGACGGCGTTCGCCAGCCGAGCTGCTCGGCGATCTCGTACGCGAGCGTCTTGGAGCCCTCGGCGTAGTACGTCCGCAGGCCGACGTTCACGAACGCCCAGGGGAGCTCGAAGGAGAGCTCGACGGTCAGGCGCGAGCAGTCGTCGTACGTCCCGTTGACGGCGTAGACGGTCGCGCCGTACACGGCCGTGGCCACGAGCTTCTCGGGCTCGAGGTCGGCGGGGCAGAAGACGGCCGCTTCGAGGCCCTCGGCGGCCGCGCGAGCGGCGACGGCGTTGGCGAGGTTCCCCGTCGAGGAGCAGGCGATTGTCGTAAGGCCGAGCTCTTGCGCCTTGGCGCAGGCGACCGCGACGACGCGATCCTTGAAGGAGTGGGTCGGGTTGGCCGTGTCGAGCTTGAGCCAGAGCTCGCCGACGCCGACCGTCTCCGCGAGGCGGGACGCGCGGACGAGTGGGGTGAGCCCGGGCGCGAGGCGGGGGTCGGCGGGCGGGGCGACCGGGAGCAGCGGCGCGTAGCGCCAGAGCGAGCTGGGGCCTGCGGCGATGCGCTCGCGGGTGGCGGTGCGGGCGAGCTCGTCCCTGTCGTAGACAGGCTCGAGCGGCGCGAAGCACTTGGGGCAGACACCGACGGCCTCGAGAGCGACCTCGGTCTCACAGACGCGGCAGCGTAGGGCGGTGGCGGGCACTGGAATCCTCCTTTGTCTCGCTCGACATCCATCGGGCCGGAGCCCGCCGGGATTGGCACCTTGCCGCTGGGGCAGGTTGCCGAGGCTTCACAGGGCCGGTTCCCTCAGCCTCTCTCGATGCGGAGCGGGACGGTGCCCGCTTCCGGGAGTGATTTTACCTCAGGCGTGGCCGCCGCGACGAGCCAGCTCTTCCTCGACCGCGGCCGGGTCGAGGCCGCGCGCGGCGAGCGCGACGTACGAGTGGAACCAGAGGTCGGCCATCTCCTCGACGACGCGCCGGTCGTCCTCGGAGGCGACTGCCAGCGCCGCCTCGACGCCCTCCTCGCCGAGCTTCTTCGCGGCCGAGCCCGGGCCGGCTTGGAGCAGCCCCGCGACGTACGAGCCCGCCGGCATGGTCTCGGCCCGCTCGCGGATCCTGCGCCAGAGCCACGGCGCGAAGCAGGAGAGCGAGCCGGTGTGGCACGCGGGGCCTTTCGGCGAGACGCGGAGCAGGAGCGCGTCGCCGTCGCAGTCGTCGCGGACCTCGTCGACGAAGAGCGTGTTGCCCGAGGTCTCGCCCTTGTGCCAGATCGCCTGGCGGGAACGGCTGTAGAAGTGCGCCTCGCCGGTCTCGCGCGTCAGCCGTTCCGCCTCGTCGTCCATCCAGGCCAGCATGAGCACGCGACCGTTCTGGGCGTCCTGGACGATCGCCGCGCGTAGCTCGCCCTGAGCGCTCACCGGACCTGTCCCTCTCGTCCGTCTCTCGGGGCCACCCCGGGCCACCACCCGCTTTGGACG
>DAITAN010000480.1:0-1719 GCA_036824235.1 Gaiellaceae bacterium
GACCCCTTGAGCGCCGCGTCGAGCGCCGCCAGCCTGACGACGGCGTCGTCGAGCTCGTCGCGCGAGTAGTTGTCGGCGTGGCCCAGCGCCTTGCGCACGCGAAACTCGTGCTTGCGGAGCCGCTTGGCGATGTCCTTCGCACCGACGCCCTCCTCCGCGAGCGCCTGCACCTGCCGGACGAGCGCGACCTGCGAGGCCAGCCGCATGGCGATCACGAACGGATCCTCGCCGTGCTCGAGGTCCGCCTGACACGCGGCGAGAGTGCCGGCCATGTTCCGGGCGCCCCAGGCGTCCATGATCGCCCAGGCCGAGGCGTCGTTCGAGGGTGCAGCGAGCAACTCGACCTCGCGGCGGCCGACCGGCTCTCCACCCGCCCAGGCGGCCAGCTTCTCGGCCTCCGTGGTCAGGGCCGTGGCGTCGTCGCCGACGATGTCGACGAGCGCGCGGGCGGCGTCACCGTCGGCGTTGACGCCGAGGCGCTCGAACTGGGCACGTACCCACGAAGGAAGGTCGCGCGGCTTCGGCACCTCATAGGTGAGCACCTCGCCCGCCTTCTTGCAGAGCGCTGGTAGCGAGGAGCTCTTCAGGTCGCTTTCCGCGACGAGCACGAGCACGGCGCCCGCGACTGGATCGCGGACGTAGCCGGCGACGGCCTCCTCGTCCTCCTTCTTCCAGCTCTCGACACCCTCGACGAGCACGAGACGCCCGCCGTCTCCCGAGAAGAGGCCGAGTGAGTTGCACGCCGCGACCGCCTCCTCCCCGCTCGCCGCCTCGGCCGCGAGCGTCTCGACCGACTCCGGGCCGAACCGGGCGCGGAGGCGCTCGAGAGCGCGTCGGATCTTCGGACGGTCCCCGCCGGTAAGGAGATAGATGGGACGGAGCTCGCTCTCGGCCACTGCGGGCAAGCATAGTCAGCGCTCCCGTGAGACCGAGATGCGGCTGCCGTCCGTCTCGATCGTCACGCGGCCGTCGAGATCCGTGCGGTAGACGTCGAGGCCGGCGAAGCCCGTCAGCGCGGCCATCGCCGACGGGGTCGGGTGCCCGTAGTCGTTCTCCCGGCCGACCGAGACGAGCGCGATCTCCGGGTCGGCGAGCTCGAGCAAGGCAGGCAGGGCCGAGTCCGCGGAGCCGTGGTGTGCGACCTTGAGGATCTCGACGGGCTTCGGGCTGAGCGGCACGGTCACGTTGCCCTCGGCGTCCGCGGTCAGGAGCGCGTCGATCCTTCCGTACGTCGCGACGAGGACGACCGCGTGGTTGTTGGGGTCGTCGCCCGGCGCGCCGGAGCCGTCGGGCCAGAGCACATCCAGGCGCAAGGCGCCGACCCGCAGGCGCTGGCCGGCCCGGGCCGTGACGACCCGGACGCCGTGCTCCCACGCGGCCGCGACGGCGGCATCGTGGTCCTCGCTAGCCGCCGGGATCCGCGGGTCGAGAACGGCTCCGACCTCGAGCTCCGCGATCACATCCGCGGCGCCGCCGATGTGGTCGCGCTGAGGATGGGTGAGCACGAGCGCGACGAGGCGATGGACGCCCAGTCCCTCGAGCTGGCCGGCCACGTCTGCTTCCGGTGGGCCCTGGTCGACGAGAATTGCGCCTTCGGGAACCTGGAGCAGGATCGCGTCGCCCTGGCCGACGTCGAGAACCGTGATCCGGAGCCCGTTCGGGAGGGGCGGGGCGTCGCCCGGCGCGCTTCTCCACGCCACGACGAGCGCGAAGAGCAGG
>DAITAN010000087.1:0-8357 GCA_036824235.1 Gaiellaceae bacterium
TGCATGAACACACGGTACATATCGCCGGGCAGCGCGGCGAGCGTCTGCCCGCCGGCAGGGAGCGCCGCCAGCAGTGCGCGGCGGCGGTCGGCGTCCAGCTCGCTGAGCACGTCGTCGAGCAGGAGAAGCGGAGGGGCGCCGCGGAGCTCCGCAAGAGCGGCAGCCTCGGCGAGAAGCAACCCGAGCACCGCCGTTCGCTGCTCGCCCTGCGAGCCGAAGCTGCGCAGGTCGCGATCGCCGGCTCGGATCGAGACGTCGCGGAGGTGCGGGCCCGCTCCTGTCGTCCCGCGCTCGAGGTCGCGGTCGAGCCGCGCTTCGAGGTCCGCCAGCGTGAGCGGCTGCTCCTCGTACGTGAGCCGGCCCTCGGCAAGGCCGAGAAGCGCAACGTGTTCCGCGAAGCCCGGCTCGAGCAGGTCAACGAGCTCCTTGCGGGCCACATCGAGCCGCGCACCGAGCGAGGCGACCTGCTCCGTCCACGGCTCGACCGCGTCCCTGGTGGACACGCCCGCGCGGGCCCGGCGAAGCGCCTCGTTGCGCTGTGCGAGCGCACGGCCATACTCACCGGGAAGCGCTGCGCGGGCCGGGAAGACGCGGCCCAGCATCCGGTCGACGTAGGCCCGCCGCACCGCGGGGCCGCCCTTGACGACGGCGAGCCGATCGGGCACGAAGACGAGTGCCGTCAGGCGGAGGCGGAGATCCTCGGCCGAGTCGAGGGGGGCGCCGTTGAGCTTGATGCGCTTGCCCTCGCCCGGAGCGATGGTGACCTCGGCGTCGATCGGAGCCCCGGCCTCGGCGCCCTCGAGCCGTATGCGCGCCGCCTGGTCACCGAAGCGAACCAGCCGCGGCTCGGAGCGCGTGCGCGGGGAGAAGCCCTGCGCCCCGACATGCAGCGCCTCGAGAAGGTTCGTCTTGCCGACGCCGTTCGGGCCGACGACGACCACGAGCCCTTCGCGAAGCTCGAGCTCGAGGGCGGCATACGAGCGAAAGCTCCGGAGCGAGACCCGCGCGACGATCAGCCGGCCAGCCTGATCGGCATGATCAGGTAGAGAAAGTCGTCGTTCTCGCCGTGGAGCAGCCCGGGTCGCAGCGGGCTGATGAGCTTGATGCGGACGGTGTCGTCGGTGACGGATTCGAGCCCGTCGCGAAGGAACTCCGCGTTGAACCCGATCTCCATTGCCTCGCCGGCGTAGCCGACCGGAAGCGATTCGCGCGCCTCGCCGACGTCCTGCGTCTGCGCGGAGACCGTGAGCTCGCCCTCTGCGAAGCGCAGGCGCAGCGGCGACTTCCGCTGTGCGAGGAGGCCTGTGCGCCGCACGACGTCGAGCAGCTCTTCGCGGGGGAGCTGCACTTCGGCGTCGAACTGCTCCGGGAGGAGCTGCTTGTAGTTCGGGAACTGGCCGTCGATCCGTCGCGCCGTCAGCCAGACGCCGTCGACCCCGAAGACGATCTGGTTCTCCTGGACACCGATCTCGATCGTGTCGTTCTCGGCGCTCTGGCCCACACGCGCAAGCTCCTGCAGCGCACGGGCGGGGACGATCGCCTCGAGCTCGAGGCCCGGGCCCGTCGGGAGCGTCGTCTCCTTGACGCTGAGCCGGTAGGAGTCGGTCGCCGCCATCACGAGCTTGTCGCCCTCGAAGCGGACGAGGATGCCTGTGAGCACCGGTCGCGACTCGTCGCGGGACGCTGAACGACCGACACGTGAGATCGTGTCGAGGAAGGCTTCGCGCTCGACCGTGAACGCACTCTCGGGCTCGATCTCCGGAAGGCGCGGGAAGTCCTCTGCCGCGTAGGTGTTGAGCTGGTAGGAGGCCGAGCCGCATGCCAGCCGCGCGACGCCCTCGTCAGCGCGATGCTCCAAGGTGACGTCGCCGGCGGGCAGCAACCGCACGATGTCGACCAGCAGGCGCCCAGGCACCACGACCGCGCCTTCCTCCTCGACCTGCGCCTCGAGAGAGTCGCGCACCGATATCTCCATGTCGGTCGCGCTGAGGTGAAGCCTTCCTCCAGCGGCGCGCACCATGATCCCGGCGAGGATCTGGACGCTCGTTCGCGTCGACACGCCTCGACCGACGACAGCGAGCTTCTCTGCGAGCTCGTCCTTTCCGCACACGACTCTCATCGACGTGAGGGCTACGGTATCTATGGAACTCATTTAAAGAAGAACCTTGTCGTAGTAATAAGCAGTGTGAATGACGGGGAAGACGGCGCGTTTCGGCTTGGATGCTGGCCGTCCGCGGTGGAGAAGTTCTGGGGAGAAGTCGACCGGTTCCACAGGCGTGTGGTGGATGCCGAAAGGACCCCCGGTTCGCGGTCGTTCTCCACAGGCGTTGTCAACGGGCCTGCTTGATGCGCGCCGTCAGCTCTTGGACCAGGTTGTAGACGTTCCTGTCCTCCTGGATGAGCTTCGCGATCTTGGACGTCGCGTGAATGACCGTCGTGTGGTCGCGGCCGCCGAACTTCTTTCCGATCTTCGGAAGCGAGCTGTCGGTGAGCTCGCGGCAGAGATACATGGCCACCTGGCGCGGGTAGACGATCGCCTGCGAGCGCCGGTCGCCGGTCAGCTCCTGGAGCGACATGCCGAAGCGCTCGACGACGGTCTGCTGGATCTGCTCCACGGAGATCTCGGGCATCTCGCCCTGGGGGAAGACGTCCTTGAGCACCTCCTGTGCGAGCTCGACAGTCATCGGCCGGCCGGTCAGGGAGGAGAATGCGACGACGCGCGTGAGCGCGCCCTCGAGCTCGCGGATGTTCGTGGAGATGCGGCTGGCGATGAACGTGAGGACCTGAGAGTCCGGGACGTGGATCGCGTCCGTCTTCACCTTCTTGCGGAGGATTGCGATGCGCGTCTCCAGGTCGGGCGGCTGAATGTCCGTGATCAGCCCCCACTCGAACCGGGAGCGCAGCCTCGACTCGAGCGTGGCGATCGCGCGCGGCGGGCGATCGGACGAGATCACGATCTGCCTGCCGGCCTCGTAGAGGCTGTTGAAGGTGTGGAAGAACTCCTCCTGGATCCGCTCCTTGTGCTCGAAGAACTGGATGTCGTCGATCAGAAGGACGTCGTAGTGGCGGTAGCGCTGCTTGAAGCCCTCGATGCGCTTGTCGCGGAGCGAGTTGATGAAGTCGTTCATGAAGGTCTCGCTCGTCACGTAGCGCGCGGTGAGGTCACCGGTGTGCTCGGTGACGTAGGCGGCGACGGCCTGGAGCAGGTGTGTCTTGCCGAGCCCGGTTCCGCCGTAGATGAAGAGCGGGTTGTAGGCCTGCGCCGGCGCCTCGGCCACGGCAAGTGCAGCGGCGTGCGCGAAACGGTTCGACGAGCCGATCACGAACGAGTCGAACGTGTACTTCGGGTTCAGGCCCTCGAGAGAGCGCGCCGGCCGCGGTGGAACGCGGACGTCGCGTGTGGGTTGGAGCTCGCGGACGGCGATCCGCACGGGCCGCTCGGCGCCGAGCGTGTCGCGGACGATCTCTTCCAGGAGCCCCCGAAAGTGACCCTCGATCCACTCACGCGTGAAGTCGTTCGGGACGAGGACGATGAACGCTTCCTCGTCGAGCGGGCCCATCCCCGCCTCGGCGAACCAGGTCGTGTAGGTCGCGTCGTTCAGAGCGTCGCGCAAACGGGCGGAGATTTCGCCCCAAAGTGCGTCCGCACTTAGCTCTGACGTCCGCTGCACGCCCTCGTTCCGCTCCTCCGCCGTGGCCTGGGGAGCGGCGACTATAGCAGCGCGTCTCGGAGTCCTTCAATGGCTCGGCCTGGGGAAATTGCCGAGCGCCATAAGGGCGAATTTGCAGGGTTTTTACCCCTCTCCACACGCTTATCCACAGATGTGGAAAGGTCGCCTCCCGCCTCCTCCCATGCGCCTTCGAGGCTGTGGATTACGTTCGGAGGCGAAGTCGTTGCGCCGGAGCCCTGGAGCGCTCCTCTATACTGGGCGACCGGCCGCCCCCGCGGCCCTCCAACACTCTTTCTCTAGTGAAGCGAACGTACCAGCCGAATGTGCGCCGGCGGAAGCGTCGGCACGGATTCCGGGCGCGAATGTCGACTCGCGCGGGCCGCGCGATCCTCAAGCGCCGCCGCGCCAAGGGGCGCAAGCGCCTCTCCGCGTGAGCGGCCAGAGTGTCTCGACGCCATCGCCTCTCGCGCTCCCGCGACTTCGACGCCGTCTACCGCAAGGGCAAGTCGGTCTCGACCCGTTTTCTCGTTCTCTACTCGTTCCCGCGCGAGGAGGACCCGCTGGGTGAGTCGCGTCTCGGCCTCGCCGTCTCGCGGCAACTCGGAGGCGCGGTCGATCGCAACCGTCTGAAGCGCCGCCTGAGGGCGGCGTTCGAGGAAGTCTCCGAATCCGTGCCGACCGGGCACGACTACGTGCTCATCGCTCGCCCCGGCCTGTCCGAGGCAGTCGAGAGCCGCGGCTTCCCGTGGCTGACCGAGCGGGTGACCGAGGTCTTCACGCTCGCGGAAGGGACGGCCGCGTGAGGCAACTCGCCGCGCTGCCGGTGCACGCCTACCGGACGATCGTAAGCCCGCTGCTCGGGCCTCGCTGTAAGTACCACCCGACCTGTTCGCGCTACGCGCTCGACGCGATCGACGAAGTCGGGATCGTCCGCGGCTCGATCCTCACCGTGTGGCGGATCCTTCGCTGCAACCCCTGGAGCCACGGCGGCGTCGACCAAGTTCGCGACCGGAGGATCTTCAGGCCGTGAGCCCACTCCGCCCGATCGAAGACTTCCTCACCTGGGCGCTCGAGGGGCTCCACTCCAGTCTCGGCCTGCCGTGGGCCTGGGCGATCATCGTCCTGACCCTCCTCGTGCGGATGGTCATCCTCCCGCTGACGATCAAGCAGTTCCGGTCGATGAAGCGGCTCCAGCAGCATGCGCCGGAGCTGAAGGCGATCCAGCAGAAGTACAAGGGCGATCGCCAGAAGATGAACGAGGAAGTCATGAAGTTCTATCGGGAGAACAAGGTCAACCCGATGGCCTCGTGCCTTCCGATCGTCCTCCAGATTCCGATCTTCATCTCGCTCTTCTTCGTCCTGCGGGGCTTCGAGGACGAGGTCTTTCCGAACTACCCGGATTCCGAGCTTGGATGGCTCGGGATCGTCCCCAGCATCACCGAACCGATCAACTCGCACTGGTCGGGCTGGCTGCTGCTCGTGATCTACGTGGGAAGCCAGCTCGCGTCGGTGATCTCGATGCCGATGACCGACCCGCGGCAGCGCTACATCTTTCTCGGCCTGCCCTTCGTGATCATCCCGTTCATCATCACGTTCCCGATGGGGCTGATGCTCTACTGGTCGACCACGAACTTGTGGTCGGTCGGCCAGGGGCTCGTGACGAGGCGCCTCACTCCGAAGCCGCCGCCGCCGCAGAAGCGCTCCTCGAGGACGCCGCCCAAGGCGCCCACTGAACCGCCGGCAGAAGGCGAGCCCGCGACGACCGACCAGGCTGCGAAGCCGGCCCAGCCCGGCCAGCAGCGGGTCCGGCGCCGCAAGAAGAAGGGTCCGAGGGCGCGCCGGTGACCGACCTCGAGAACGAGAACGGCAGCCAGGACGTTGTCGAGGCCGAGGGCGAGACCGTCGGTGAGGCGAAGTGGTCGGCGCTCCGTGAGCTCGAGCGCCGCTTCCCGGGCCTCGACAAGTCGGCCGTGCGCTTCACCGTGCTCTCCGAGGGCGAGCGCGGGCTACTGGGCGTTGGGCGCGTCCCGGCGAGAGTGATCGCCCAGGCGGTCGCCCCGCCTCCGCCGCAGGTCGCGGCGAGCGAAGAGCCGGGCACGCCCGCCGCGAAGCTGCGCGAGCTGCTGGAGCAGGTCTGCTCGGCGCTCGGGGCGCCCTGCCGGATCGAGATCGCCGAGAACGAGGAGACGTTGTATGCCACGCTCGACGGCGCCGAGCTCGGTCTCGTGATCGGCAAGCGCGGGCACACGATCGACGCGATCCAGTATCTGGCCAACGCGATCCTGTGGCGCAGTCGCGACGAGGAGCGCAAGGAGATCGTGGTCGATGCCGCCGGCTACCGGGAGCGTCGCCGCTCGTCCCTCGAGGGCGCAGCCGACCGTGCTGCCTCGGACGCTGTCGAGACCCAGCGGCCGGTCCCGCTCGAGCCCATGACCGCGGTCGAGCGGAAGATCGTCCACGTCTACCTGGCGGAACGTCTGGACGTGGTGACCTCGAGCGACGGGACCGAGCCGAACCGGCACGTCGTCGTCGCTCCCGCGCCTCCGGAATGACCGCGTCCGACCCGCGGCTCGAGCGCTGGCTCGAGTCGGTGCTGGGCACGCCCGGCCTGACCGGTGTGCGCGACCCGGCGGAGGCCCGCCGCGTCCTGGTGGACGACTCGCTCGCCGCGGCCGAGCTCGTCGAGGACGGGCCTGTGGTCGACGTCGGCTCGGGCGGCGGCTCGCCTGGGATTCCGGTCGCTCTCTGCCGCCCTGAGCTTCACGTCGACCTGCTCGAGGCGCAGCGACGGAAGTGCGACTTCCTCCAGGCCATTTCGTGCGATTTCGCGAACGTCTCTGTCGTGTGCGCCCGCGCGGAGGAGCACGGGCGCGGGCAGGGCCGCGACGCGTACGGCACCGCGCTCGCCCAGGCGCTCGCACCCGTCCCGGTGGCGGTCGAGTGGTGCCTCCCCCTGGTTCGGCCCGGCGGCCGCGCGATCTTCCTGACCGGCGACGTCGACCTCGCAGTCGCTGCCGCCGCCTCCGATGCCGTGGGCGGAGGGGCGCCGGAGCTTGTCGCGCTGCCCGGAACCGACCGGCGCCGGCTGCTCGTGGTGCCGAAGCTCGGGCCGACGCCGGAACGCTTCCCGCGCCGTCCCGGCGCAGCCCGGAAACGTCCTCTGGCCTGACTAGCATCGCCTCTGTGGGAAAGGTCTTCGCCCTGGCGAACCAGAAGGGCGGCGTCGGCAAGACGACGACCGCCGTGAACATCGCCGCGTGCCTCGCCGAGGCAGGCGCCTCGACGCTCGTCGTCGACCTCGACCCGCAGGCGAATGCGACCTCGGGCCTGGGCCAGGCGGCCAACGGGACGTCGACCTACGACCTCCTGGACGGCGCCCCGCTCGAGGAGGTGGCGCACGCGACCCAGTTCGAGAACCTCGATCTCGTGCCCTCGCGCCCGGAGCTCGCCGGCGCGGCCGTCGAGCTGGCACGTCGCGACGACGGCGAGACGTTCCTCCCGGGCGCCCTCGAGCCGGCAAGGGAGCGCTACGACTTCGTCTTCATCGACTGCCCGCCCTCGCTCGGGCCGCTGACCGTCAACGCCCTGGCGGCTACCGACTCCGTGATCGTCCCGGTGCAGTGCGAGTACTACGCGCTCGAGGGGCTCACCCAGCTCCTCCATTCGATCGAGTTGGTGCGCGCGCGGCTGAACCCGAAGCTGGCGCTCGCCGGGATGATCCTGACGATGGTCGACGGCCGCACGCGCCTCGCCGCCGACGTCGCGGCGGAGGTCCGGCGCCACTTCGGCGATCTGGTCTTCGACGCGGTCGTCCCCCGCAGCGTGCGCCTCGCCGAGGCGCCGAGCCACGGGCTGCCGATCACGGCCTACGATCGCAGCTCCCGTGGGGCCGATGCCTACTACCGGGTGGCGAGCGAGCTTGTCGACCGCGGCTAGTCCCAGTCCCCGCCGCGGCCTCGGGCGCGGCCTCGAGGTGCTCATGGGCGGCGCGAGCACCGCGACCGAGCTCGTGCAGCTTCCGATCGGCTCGATCCGGGCGAACACGCGCCAGCCGCGCAGGCGCCTGGACGGAGAGCGCATCGAGGAGCTCGCGGACTCCATTCGCGCTCAGGGCGTCGTCCAGCCGGTCGTAGTCAGGACGTCGCCCGAGGGCGGCTACGAGCTGATCGCGGGTGAGCGGCGCTGGCGTGCCGCACGAGTCGCAGGCCTGGCGACGGTGCCGGCTCTCGTGCGCGAGACCGACGACCGCAACTCGCTCCTGGTGGCTCTCGTCGAGAACGTCGCCCGCGAGGATCTCTCGCCGGTCGACGAAGCGCGCGCCTACGCCGTGCTCATGGACGAGTTCGGCCTCGCCCTCGGCGAGGTCGCGGAGCAGGTCGGCCGCTCCAAGCCGACGGTCTCCAACCGGGTGCGCCTGCTCGAGCTCCCCGACGACGTCCTCGGGCTCGTGGAGCGCGGGCAGCTCTCGGAAGGTCACGCACGTGCCGTCCTCGCCGTGCCGGACAACGAGGAGCGCCGCCGGCTGGCGCGCCGCATCGTCCGCGGTGGCATGTCCGTTCGCGCGGCCGAGCGTGCCGCACGCTGGGCCGGTGCGCGCACGAAGCCGAGGCGCCGACAGCCGGTCGATCCCGCGTACCGCCTCCTCGTTCGTGACGCCCGGCTGCTGGCGCTCCTCGCGCCAGCGGA
>DAITAN010000481.1:0-1699 GCA_036824235.1 Gaiellaceae bacterium
AGGTCCTGGCGACCTCGGACGTTCCCGGCGGCGTCGTCAACGTCGTCACCGGGCGCAAGCGCGAGCTTGCGCCCGTGCTCGCCGGGCACATGGACGTGAACGCCCTCGACCTCGGGGGCGCGGAGGACGACGTCGAGGAGCTCGAGCGCCTGGCCGCGGAGAACGTCAAGCGGATCGTGCGCAACGGGGAGGGGCAGTCGCCGTGGCACGCGGCCTCCTTCCTCGAGCTGAAGACCGTCTGGCATCCCATCGGCGTCTAGCCGCTGCACTAGGGTTCGGAGACTGATGGCACGCCGGCTCGCAGAGCTCGCCAAGACAATCGACCACACGCTGCTGGACCGCGACGCCTCGGAGGAGGCGATTGTTCGTCTCTGCGACGAGGCGCGCGAGCACCACTTCGCCTCCGTCTGCGTCCTCCCCGGCGCGGTCGCCTTCGCCGCCGAGTGCCTGCGTGGCTGCGACGTCAAGGTGGCCGGCGTGGTCGGCTATCCACACGGCGAGGAGGATTCGCGCACCAAGCTCGGCGACGCGGAACGGTGCGCCGCGGACGGGTCGCACGAGCTCGAGTTCGTGCTGAACTCGCGTGCGATGCTCGCCGGCGACTTCAGGCTCGCCCGCGACGAGCTCGCCGCAGTCGTGCACGCCGTGGGGATGCGCAGCGTCAACTCGGGCCGCGGTCACACGCTCATCAAGGTCGTCCTCGACTGCGAGGGTCTCGGGCCGAAGCGAACGCAGCTCGCCTGCTCCATCGCGGAGGGCGTGGGCGTCGACTTCGTCTCGACGTCGACCGGCGTCGCGTCCGACGCCGCGACGCTCTCGGCCGTCGAGCTCCTGCGCGAGCACCTCTCCGACCGGATCGCCGTCAAGGCATCGGGGTCGGTCTCGAGGGCGGGCGACGTGGACGAGCTCATCGCCGCCGGCGCCGGTCGGGTCGGGACGACCCATGCGATTGACGTGATGGGCTCTGGGGAGACGCGGGTGGTTACGGCGTGAGCCGCTTCAGCCAGGCGATCTCGGAAGGCGACGGGATCTCGGTCATCCCGGTACTCGAGGGAGACGTCGAGACTCTGGCTGCGCTGGCGGAGAAGGCCGGCGCCGAGGGCATCGCCGTTCACTCGGCCGACGTCGAGCGCGCCCGCGCGACCACCGGCCTGCCGATCCTGGCGCGCGACGGAGACCCCTCTGTCGTGGCGGCCGCGGGGGCCGACGCGGTCGTGATCGAGTTCCGCGCCGCAGAAGGCGAGGGCAGGCTCGAACAGCTCTACGCGACCGCCTACGACCTCGAGCTCGACTGCCCGGTCGAGGTCCGGGAGGAGGAGGACCTCGAGGAGGCGCTGGAGCGCGTCGACCCCGAGATCGTCCTCATCTCCGAGGCCGGGCTAGACGAGGACGAAGAGGCCCTCGAGCGAACGCTCGATCTCCTCGCCGACGTCCCCGCGGGCAAGCTCGTCGTCTCCGAGGCCTGGGTCGAATCGCGCGAGCAGGTCCTCGCGCTGGAGCGGGCAGGGGTCGATGCGATCCTCGTTCACGGCCTCGCGCGCGAGCCGGAGTTCGGTGCGGTCCTCGAGGAGCTCGTGCGTGGCCCAGAAGCTCGGCGCTAGCGAGCCGGTCCCGAGAGACCCGCTGACCGAGACCGGCGACGGCGCCGGCCTCGAGCCGACCGCGCCGCGCAGCCCCGAACGGCGGGCCCGCTTCGACA
>DAITAN010000088.1:0-8332 GCA_036824235.1 Gaiellaceae bacterium
CAGAACACGTTCCCGATCTGGAACGCGACGCCGCTCGTCGCGCTCGACGTCTACGAGCACGCGTACTTCCTCGACTACCAGACCGACCGCGCTTCCTACATCGAGGCGTTCCTCGAGAACCTCGACTGGAACGTGGTCAACAGCTGGGTCACGGCGTACGCTATTCACTCATAGTCGACGTTCTCCTCATCGCAGCCGGCTACGTCCTCGGCAGCATGCCGTGGGGGTACTGGCTCCCGCGCGTGCTGCGCGGAGTCGACGTCCGGACGTTGGGGAGCGGCAACGCGGGCGCGACGAATGTCTGGCGCACGCTCGGCTTCAAGATGGCGCTGGCGGTCGCGCTCCTCGACATTGCCAAAGGCGCGGTCGCGGCGTTGCTCGGGCTCTGGCTGGGCGGCGACCTCGTCGGCGTGCTCGCGGGCGTCGCCGCCATGGTCGGCCACTGGCGTCCGCTCTTCCTGGGCTTCGCGCGCGGCGGCAAGATCGTCGCGACGACCGGCGGCGTCGCTCTCGCGTTGGCGCCGTTCGCGGCGCTCTCGGCGGCGGGCGTCTGGATCGTGCTCTTCCTGGCGCTCCGCTATGCCTCGGTGTCCTCGATGGCGGCGGCCGTCTCGCTGCCGTTCTTCGCCTGGCTCTACGGCGCGTCGTGGCCCGTGCTCGCGTTCACCAGCGGCGCTGCGCTCGCGATCATCCTGCTCCACCGCACGAACATCCGCCGGCTCCTTGCCGGCGAGGAGCACAAGATGAAGCTGCGGCGCCCGAGGCTCGGCGCGTCGAACGCGGTCGGCGGCCACCTCGAGCCCAAGTAACACTGTGCTACTTGGGGGCGGCTCGCCGATGAGGCGTATTCGTCAGACGGCGCGGAGCCAGTCGCCGAGCTCGGTGTGGGTCGGCGTGTGGCCCCCGTTCGCGAGCTCGGCGCGCAGCTCGCCCACGGTCCCGAAGCGCTCGGCGAGCACGTCGTGGTTGTGGATCGTCTCGAAGTTCACCTGGCGGGCGAGCACGAAGTCGTCGTCCCCGAGCTCGCCGTAGGCGTCGATCGCGCCCTTCACCATCAGCCGCACGGAGTCCTCGACAAAGCGCGGGGAAAGGTGCGCGTGCTCGACGACGAAGAGCTCGTCCGGGCGCTTGAGGAGCTCGTAGATGGGCGAGCTCATCGACTGCTCGACGATGTCGACGAGGTCCTCGGCGTCGAGCCGGAGCTCCGTGCCGAGATAGAGCGTCCCGCGTCCGCGCTGGTTGTGGGTCGCCAGCGGGACGAGCTCGAGGATCCGCTCGACATCGGCGTCCGCGAAGCCGGCCTCGCCGAGGCGCTCGGTCGCCTGGTCGCGGACGAGCCCTTGCGCGCAGGGACAGGCGTTGATCCCGGTGGCCTCGACGCCCACGAGACGCCGCGATGCCGTCCGCGAGGCGGCGGCGACCCCGAGCAGGGTGACGAGCTCCTGCGTTCGCAGCCCCGTGACCGGTGTCGAGCGCTCGATGGGGTACCGCGCAGCGATCCGCACCTCGGCGCGCAGCGCGTCCTGGCGCGCGACGATGTGGCGCGCGATGTGCTCGGCCAGACGTTCGACGAGCAGCATCTCGCCGATCACGAGCTCGTCGATCGCCTCCTCGAAGAGCTCCGGGAAGCGCGACATGTGGACGCCCTTCTGCGCGGGGTCGAGGTCGACGAAGCAGTCGATCTCGGCCGAGACGAGCGCGTCTCTGCCGCCGTGCTGCATGCGCACGGCCTTCTGGACTCCGGTGACGCCCGCGCGGGAAAGCCCGAGCTGCACCTCGGGCACCGACGCCTGGAGGTCCGCCGTCGCGGTTACTCTCCGCTCCACCCGGCGAAACGTAGCACCCCGTGACATGACCAACGATCGCCAATACGCCGAGCTGGTCTCGGTCGCCTGCCACGACATCCTGACCCCACTGGCGACGGTGTACGGCTTTGCGAGAACGCTCGAGCGGGTCGAGCTCGAGCCGCCCTCGGATCGCTACGTCGAGATGATCGGCGCCGCCTCGTCGCAGATCGACGACCTCGTCGACCAGCTCAGGCTTGCTACGCGCATCCAGCTCGGCCTCTACAAACCGGTGCTGATGGAGAAGGACTCACTAGAACTGGCCCGCGCCGCCGCTGAGCGGCTGGAGGAGGGGCGGGTCGAGGTATCCGGCTCGGGATCGAGCGTGCTCGTCGACCCGGATCCGACGGCGCGCGCGCTGGCTCAGCTCGCCCGAGCCACGGCGCGCTTCGGCGGCCACGACACGGTCACGATGCAGGTGGCCGGGCCCGAGCTGACGATCGCCCCGTTGTCCCGCCCCGCCGAGCCCGTCGTGCTCGGCGAGGAGCTACGGGAGCTCGCTGCCCCCGCCGCCGCCATGCTCGTGCGCGCGCTCGAGGGGACCCTCGAGGCGCGCGACGAGACGTTGGTGATCGTGTTCCCTAGCGGTTCCTGAACGGATCGACGTACACGTCGTCGATCTGCCACTTCGCTCCGAGCCCGACGGGCCGGAAGCGGAAGGCAACGGCGAGCTCGCCGTTCTTGTCCAGGAGCGTGAGCAGGTCGGCCAGGACGAGGCCCGGGAGCGACGGATGCCACTTCGAGCCGCCCGTGTGCACGCCGGCTGGCAGTACCAGAACCCTGCCCGTGAGCGGGTTCTCGACCAGCGCCTCGACGAGCAGCGTCGAGAGAAGGATCGTGCCGCGGTTCTTGGCGAAGTACCGGAAGGTCGGGTGCAGGAGCTGCACGCACATGGGGCGCGTCGTCGCCGTGCTGCCCGACGGGAGGTAAAGGGAGCGCTGGTCGGACTTGCTGCCGACGAAGAAGGACTCGTTCTCGGCCTCGACCTTGGCGCCGCCGGTCAGCGTCCAACCGGTCGTGCCGGACTCGAGGTTGCCGTTGGGCGCGAGCACGTACCGCATCGGGTCGAGGAAACGCAGGAACGGCTGGGACGCCGTCCGGCCTGCACAGCTGACTGCCGAATCTCCGAACGAACCGGCCTGCGCAGGCGCCGCAAGACCAAGCGCACACAACGCAACAAGACCGCACCGCAGAAAACCTCTCATCACCGCAATTCCTTCCCTGGCCGCTAGTCATCTCAGTGTTGGGAAGGCGCGGCCCGCTGCCATCCCTCGTCGGGGTGAACCGGGCTGATCACCCCTTCGAGGGACTTCTCCGCGTAGCTCAGCCCCGACATTGCGAGGGAGATGTCCGTGGCGACACCGACTGCCGCTGACCTCGATCCCGAGGCCGGCGGACTCATCGAGGACGCGCGTGCGCGCGCGTCGGAGCGGCTGGCGGCGAGAGATTCGCGCGCCACGCTGTTCGGTGCCCTCGCGTTCGTCGCGATCGCCGTCCCCTTCGCCTTCCTTGCGCCCACGGACCGTGTCGTCGCGCCGGGCGTGCTCCTCCTGCTCGTCGTCGCGTACGCCCTCGCAGCGCGCGTCGAGTTCGAGATCGGCTCCGGGTTCGCCGTCCCCACGCAGATCGTCTTCGTGCCCATGCTCTTCCTGCTCCCAGTGGCGCTCGTGCCGCTCTGCGTCGCCGTCGGCTTCCTGCTCTGCTCGGCGGGCGAGTTCGTGCGCAGACGCGTCCACGGGGAGCGCGCGCTGCTGGAGGTCTTCAGCGCGTGGCACGCCCTCGGGCCCGCGCTTGTGCTTGCGATTGCCGGCGAGCCCGCTCCCACGTGGGACATCCTGCCGCTGTTCGGAGGAGTGCTCCTTGCGCAGTTCGCCTTCGACTTTGCCAGCTCTGCGGTGCGGGCCCGCGTGGCATTCGACGTCCCCTTCCGCGCCCAGCTCCGGATGACCGCCCCCGTCTACTTCGTGGACGCGGCGCTCGCCCCGGCCGGGTTCCTCTTCGCCGTCGTCGCCTACGACGAGCCGTTCGCCATCCTGCTCGTCGTCCCCTTGCTCGCGCTCTTCGCCTTCTTCGCGCGCGAGCGCCACAGCCGGATCGACCACGCGCTCGAGCTCAGCCACGCCTACCGCGGCACGGCGTTCCTCCTCGGAGACGTCATCGAGGCCGACGACGCCTACACGGGTAGCCACAGCCGCGATGTCGTCGAGCTCGTCGTCGCCGTCTCGACCGAGCTCGGGCTGGACCCGCGCTCGCAACAGGACGCCGAGCTCACGGCGCTCCTCCACGACGTCGGGAAAATTCGGATCCCCGCCGAGATCATCAACAAGCCCGGCAAGCTCACGGACGAGGAGTGGGAGATCATGAAGACCCACACGATCGAGGGCGAGAAGATGCTCGCCAAGATCGGTGGGCTCCTCGGCCGTGTCGGCCACCTCGTCCGCTCCTGCCACGAGCGGTGGGACGGCAAGGGGTATCCCGACGGCCTCGCCGGCGCGGACACGCCGCTCGTCGCGCGCATCGTGTGCGCCTGCGACGCCTACAACGCGATGACGACCGACCGCCCGTACCGCAAGGCTCGGTCCGCCGACGAGGCCCTCCACGAGATGGAAGTGTGCGCGGGCACGCAGTTCGACTCGGACGTTGTCGCGGCGCTTGCCCTGGTCGTTCTCCGCGGCTAGCGCATCCTCGTAGCCGTCTCCTGACGCCCGCCCGGCCGGGGCCACCTTTTTGGGTGAACCGGCGCT
The DNA here is from genome assembly GCA_036824235.1 of Gaiellaceae bacterium. Lineage (GTDB taxonomy): Bacteria > Actinomycetota > Thermoleophilia > Gaiellales > Gaiellaceae > JAIBJN01. The sequence goes on from DAITAN010000088.1 coordinate 4,589, forward strand.
TGATCCCTCGTTTGTGGCCCCAGGCGCCGCCGCCGCCGGCCGATCTCACCAGTGCATGAGCCGCCGCACTCTGCCCGCTCGCCTGTGCGCACGTTCGCGCCGGGGGGCCACAGTCGCCGCCACATTTGTTGCCTGCGCCGTCGCACTCGCGGCCGTCGGCCCTGCCTCGGCAGCCTCGCCCCGTCCTGCCAAGCCGTCGCCCCTCCGCGTCGTCTCTGCCTCCACCGACACGGTCGTCCTTGCCTGGAAGCGGACCGCACGCCGCTTCGCCGTCTCGAAGAACTTCCGCCGTCAGGCCGTCGTCCGCACCCGGGTCTACACGTTCCGCGAACTCCGCTGCGGGCGCTCGTTCCGCTTCGGCGTCCGCGCGATCAACCGCGCGGGCCGGGTCTCCCGGTCTGCCACGATCAGCGCCCGGACGCGCCCGTGCCCGCCCGTCGATGGCCCGCCCGTCTCCGTCAATGTCCCGGCCCTGACCGGAGTTGCCGCCGACGGCGAAGTCCTCGCCACGTCGAACGGGACGTGGGGAGGCGCACCGCCAATGACCTACGCGTACGCGTGGCTCCGCTGCGACTCCACGGGCTCGACCTGCACGCCGATTCTCGGGGCCGAGTCCTCTACGTACCCCGTCTCGGCCGGGGACGTCGGCTGGCGCCTCCGCTCGCGCGTGACCGCGACCAACGCCCTCGGCTCCGCCGAGGCGTTCTCGGCCGCCACCAGCGCAGTCGGCACGACGCCGCCCCCTCCGCCACCGCCTCCTCCACCGCCACCGCCTCCTCCACCGCCACCTCCACCTCCGCCACCGCCGCCGACCTCCGGCACGTGCACCGGCACGAACATCAGGTACACGTCGGGCTCGGGCGCGCAGATCGTCTTCGACCTCGGGTCGAGCTCATATGCCTGCGGCCGCTTCGCCAACGGCGACTGGTACGTCGTCGGCCCCGCCGTAATCCGGCAGATCACGCCGGCCATCGTCGGCTCGGGCTCGAGCCTTCGCAACGGCGTCGACGTGAACCCGGCGGTGACGTCGGGGAACGCTCAGCGCTGGGACGGCCGGCTCGAGGGCATCCAGAACCCGGCCGTGTCCTTCCCCTACACGGCGCAGCCTGGGCAGTCGATCGTCAAGTACGTCTCGAACAACCCGGGTGGCTCGTGCCCCGATCGGCGCTGCGGTCGCTTCGCGGCCGTCCTCACCGTGCTCGGATCCGCGCCTGCCAGTCCCGAGACGACGTTCCGCCCGCCCTACTGGGGCTCGTACAAGCCGCTCTTCTCGACGAACAGCCTCGACCTCAGCCTGCTGAAGCGCCTGAGCTCGAGCGCGGTCCCGGCAAAGATCAGCCGCAGCGAGGCGATCGTCCGTACGGCGCACTTCCGGCTCGACAACAGCCCGAGCGGGGTCGCCTCCGGCGGCGAGCTGGAGCCTGTGGACGCGTTCCACGAGGGGAACGCCTGGGGTGCGAACGTCCTCCGGGCCGATTCCGAGGTCGCCTTCTGGCTCATGCTCGACAACGCGTGTGCCAGCCCGCCGTGCTCTGCGGCGGCCGACCAGGCGGCGAAGCTGCCCGTGCTGATCGGTTTCGTCCAGAACGGCATCGACCTCTGGGCGGGGACGCGCGGCGGCCTCAACCTCACGCGAGGCGGCGGCGGCAACTCCACAGGCAAGCTCCTCGTCGAGGTCTTCGCAGCGACGTTCCTGCGAAACAACCAGATGGCCGCCGATATCGCCGCGGCGCCCGAGCGCAACTTCTGGGAGACGTTCAGCCTCTACCGGGGCGTGAACGGCAAGGCGCTCTGGGGCCAGATGTGGCACAACGGCGACTTCGAGGCGTGGGAGGACTCGTACTGGGACGATCTCGACGCGTGCACGAATTGCAGCACGCGCGACCCGTACGGCCTCGTCGATGGCGGCGCCAGGCCGGGGAGCTCGTACCAGCGCGCCACGATGCTGCCCACGAAGTACATGGCCCTCGTCCTCCGGCTAATCCCCGAGACGGCGGCCTACTGGCCCGGCCAGCACGAGACCGTGATCAAGGACTACGCCGACCGGGTGGTCGCCGCCGGCGCGCTCACGATCCCGGACACCTGCGCGACGAAGAACGGCACGTACGGCGTCAACTACGGCCCGAGTTCCCAGGGCGGCTGCATCCGGGGCGCCGGCCGCGTGCCGCAGTATCACGGGGACACCGTCGACGGCGAGGGCACGGGCGCGCGCCGCAGCACCTTCGGCGACCAGATGTGGGACGCGTTCCGCTGAGTCGGAGATCGTGCCCGTCTACCTGAGTAGCCGCGACAGCCGCCGGTCCTTGAGGACGCGGCCACCGGTCTGGCACTCGGGGCAGTAGAAGATCGTGTGCTCCTCGAAGTCGACCTGGGCGATCGGGGTGCCGCAGTTCGGGCACGGCTCGCCGAGGCGCTTGTGCACCTTGTACGCCTTCGCGTCGCCCGCGCCTTCCAGGCGGAGCTCGAGGCCGTAGGCCATCAGTTCGCGGATCGTTCCGGCCAGCCGCTCGACCTCCTCGTCGGAGAGGTCGGTCGTCAGCGCGTACGGCGAGAGCTTCGCCCGGTTGAGGATCTCGTTCGACCAGGCGCGGCCGATCCCGGCGAGCGCCCGCTGGTCGCGGAGAAAGGGGTGCAGCCGTCTGCCCTCCCGCCGGGCGATCTCGCCCAGCTCCGCCGCCTGAATGTCGTGGGCCTCGGGGCCGAGGTGCTCCAGCTCGGCCCCGATCTCTCCCGGCCGGAACACACCCACCTTCGCGCGCTTCTTCGGTCCGCCTTCGGTGAGGATCAGCTCGCCCCCGTCCTCGAGCCGGAGGCGGAACGCGGGAGTCTTCGGGCCCTTCACGCCCGGCTCGAGGAAGCGGATCCGGCCGGCGCTCATCAGGTGGACGTGCAGGACGAGCTCGCCGTCATCGGTGGGGAAGAGCAGATGCTTGCCGCGCCGCCGCGCGCCGGCGAAGCGCCGGCCCTCGAGCGCCGAGAGCGGCGGGTCGAACGTCTTCAGCGTGGCCACGTGGGCCGGCCCCGCTTTGGCGACCGGCGAGCGGGCCAGGGGCTCGTCGAGATCGCGGCGGGCCGCCTCTACCTCGGGAAACTCGGGAATAGTTCCTCCTCGTGGACGCGATCAATGTAGCCGTGACCCGAGGAGCGCTTGTGGAGTCGCGCCACCTCGTGCACGCCGTCGTCGTGCGCGACGGCGAGGTCGCGCAGGCCTGGGGCGATCCGGACGTCGTCAGCTTCGTCCGCTCGGCGGCGAAGCCGCTCCAGGCTCTTCCGCTCGTCCCCTTTGGCCTGCCCGAGGAGGAGCTCGCGATCGCGTGCGCTTCCCACGAGGCGCTCCCGGAACAGCTCGTCGTCGTCCGCGCGCTCCTGGAACGCGCCGGCGCCACGACCGACGATCTCGAGTGCGGGGCCGAGCACGGCTCCAAGCTGCGCCACAATTGCTCGGGCAAACACGCGGGCTTCCTCTTCCTCGCGCGCCGGCAGGGATGGGAGACGAAGGGCTACCGGCTGCCGGACCATCCGGTGCAACAGGGAGTGCACGCGCTCGTCGCCGAGACCGTTGGCAGGGACGCGGCCGAGCTCGACACGGCGGTCGACGGCTGCGGCGTCCCCACCTTCGCGCTCTCCCTGACGGAAATGGCGCACGTCTTCGCCGGGCTCGTTCGCGGCGAGCCGGCGGGTGCGGATGCCGTCGTCCGGGCCATGACCTCGCACCCGCGGCTGATCGGCGGCCCGGGCGCGGTC
>DAITAN010000089.1:0-8318 GCA_036824235.1 Gaiellaceae bacterium
CATGTGCGCGCACTCCCAGCGCGTCCAGCGTTACGCGCTCGAGCTCGCCCGCGCGGTCAGCCCCGACCTGGTCGACGATCCGAGCGCCGCGTACGGCTTCCTGCTCCACGACGTCGGCAAGATCGGGATCCCCGACCGCATCCTGCAGAAGCCGGGCCCGCTGAACCAGGGTGAGACCCGCCTCATGCGCACGCACACGCTCCTCGGCGAGCAGATGCTCGGTGGCGTCGCCTTCCTGCGCGGCGAAGGGCTCCAGATCGTTCGCTCGCACCACGAGCGCTGGGACGGCAGTGGCTACCCGGACGGCATCACGGGCACGGACGTCCCGCTCGCGGCGCGCATCTTCGCCGTGGCCGATGCGCTCGACGCCATGACCAGCGACCGGCCGTACCGTCCGGCGCTCAGCTGGACGACCGCCGGCAAGGAGGTCTTGACGCAGTCCGAGGCGCAGTTCGATCCCAGCGTCGTGCGGGCGTTCGTCGAGCGGGAGGACGCGCTCCGCCAGGTCCGCTCCGAGCTGGCCGCCTAGCTTCCCTCGTTCGAGTCTCCGTAGACCTGCGGACGCGGCCGATCAGGTCACCATGCGCAGAGCCGCCGTTCTCGCGACGCTTCTGCTGGCCGTTCTCGGCGTCGCCGGCTGCGCGGGCGCCGACGGTCAGCGCGCGCAGGAGCTCCTCACGCAGTCGAACCAGGCGCTGGCCAAGGTCGAGACGTTCCGCTTTTCGGGGCGGATGACGATGGAGATGCCGGCCGGCAGCTTCACCTTCACCATGACGGGCGCCGGGCGCCAGACCGGCACCCCGGCCTCGATCGTCACGATGCGCGCCGACGGCATTCCCGGCTTTCCGCTCTCGGTGGTCACGCGCGGCGAGGACGTCTGGACGAAGATGGGCGACAGCGCGTGGGTCCGTTCGGTCGCGCCGGCGGGCCAGGCGACGGGCCTGGAGCAGTTCGACTTCACGCCGTACGTGACGGACGTGGACGTCGAGGAGGAGCACCAGATCGCGGGCGAGCCGGCGGTGAAGCTGACCGGTGTCCTCGACACCAGCGCGATGGTCGAGGGCATGCTCGGCCAGTTCGGTCCGCTCATGGGCGGCGGCGACATGTCCCAGGTGCTCGACGGACTGGGCGACACGCGCGTCGTGCTCTACGTCTCCGAGCGGAGCCACCTGCCGCTCCACACGCTCGTCGACATGACGATCGAGGCCGGCGGCCCGAGCGCCGACATGCACCTCGACTTCACCATCGCCGGCGTCAACGAGCCGGTGAAGATCCCGCAGCCGCGCGGCTAGTATCGCCAGGCGACCGCTCTATACTCGTCCGCGTGGGGCGCCGCCGCGACGAGCCTGTTCGGTTGACGCGGATCTACACCCGCACCGGGGACGCAGGCGAGACGAGCCTCGGGGATGGAAGCCGCGTTCCGAAGACCGATCCCCGCCTCGAGGCGTACGGATCCGTCGACGAGCTCAACTCGATCCTCGGCTTCGTTCTGTCCGGTGACCTGCCGGCGGAGTTCCGGCCGTGGCTCGAGCAGGTGCAGAACGACCTCTTCGACCTCGGCGCCGACCTCTCCGTCCCGCTGGAGGACGAGCGCGAGCGGCTGCGGGTCACGACCGGGCAGGTAGAGCGCCTCGAGGAGCTGTGCGACCTCGTCAACGAGAGCCTGGAGCCGCTGAAGAGCTTCATCCTCCCCGGCGGGACGGAGGCGGCCTCGCGCCTGCACGTCGCGCGGTCGGTCTGCCGCCGGGCCGAGCGCCTTGCGGTCGACCTGGCGGGCAAGGGCAGTGTCAATCCCGCCGCTCTGGCGTACCTGAACCGCCTCTCGGACCTCCTGTTCATCCTCGCGCGCGCGGCCAACGCGGGCACGCCCGAGCCTCTCTGGCGCCCCGGCGGCACGGCCTAGACGAGGCTCGTCGACATGAGAGCGCTCGAGCTCGCCCTCGCATTCGCCGGGTCGTTCGCGGCAGGGGCGCTCGGGTCGCTCGTCGGGCTCGTCCTCGGGAGCCTCCGGCTCCCCGCTGTGCTCCTCGCCTCGGGAAGCCCGGCCGCCGCAGCCGGGACGAACATCGCGGTGAGCGCGGCAGCTGCCTTCACGGGAGGGCTGACCCACGCGCGGGCCGGCCGCGTGAGCTGGCGCATCGCCGCGTGGATGACGCCGCCCTCGGTCGTCGGCGCCTTCGTCGGCGGGTACTTCGCGCACGAGGTGCCGTCACAGGCGCTCCTCGCGGTGATCGCGGTTGTTCTCGCGTGGAGCGGGCTCGACATCCTCTTCGAGCTGCGGGCAGCGCCGACTTCCCGCCGGCCGCGCCTGGCCGCCACCGTCTCGGGCGCCCTCATCGGGCTCCTGGGCGGGGCGGTCGGCCTCATCCTGGGCACGCTCCGGATGCCTGCGCTCCTGCGGAGTGTCGGGCTCCCTGCTCACACGGCCGTGGGCACGAACCTCATCGTCGGCTTCTTCCTCGGGGCCGCGGGCTTCGCCGCCCACGTTGTGCGGCTCGAGGTTGAGTGGCTCGTGCTCGCCGTCAGCCTGGCCGGGGCCCTCCCCGGCGCCTGGCTCGGCGCCCGCTACTCGGGACGGCTGCCGGATCGGACGCTGCGCCGGCTGATCGGCATCGCCCTGTTGGCGGTGGCGGTGACGATCGCTGTCACCGCGGCGGTGTCGGCTTAGCCGAGGCGGAAGACGCGGCGGAGGGCGCGGCCGAGGCTGCGCAGGAGCCGCGCATCCCAGAAGAGCTCGTCGCTGGGCTGGTCGCCCGAGCCGAGGTTGGAGCGACGGGCGCGTAGGCCGGAGCCGACAGCGACCGAGAAGGCGGCCACGAGGAGGCCGAACCCGAGCTCCTGGCGCAGCTCCTGGATCCCGGCGCTCGTCTGTGCGGGTGCGCGGGTGAGCGAGGGAATCCCGCTGCTCACGGAGCTCTCGTCGGTCGCCTCAGACGTGGGCGCCGGGGGCGAGACCGGGGGAGGAACGACCGCGACCGGGCCGGACGGCGGCACGAACGAGCTCGGGGGAGGCGTCGTCGTGCCGGGGGACACGGGCGGGGTCGGGACGCTCGCCCGCCGCGCCTTGGGCTTGCCCTTGGAGACGACGAGCCCGATCTTCGCGCCGGCCGGCTGGAGGCCGCCCACGGAGCCCTTGATGACCTTGCCCTTGGGGACGGCCCTCGAAGCCTTGTATGAGATCCTGCCGACCTTGAAGCCGCGCGTCTTGAGCGCCTTCATCGCCGCCGTCATCTTCAGCTTGGCGAGCTTGGGAACGATCTTCAGCACCTTCGTCTTCGCGCCCGCGTTGCCGGCCTCATCGACAGCGGCGACCTGGAAGCCGCGCTTGTCGATCGGCTTGAAGATGCCCATGGCGGACGTGCGCGCGGCGCCGTCGACGGTCTTGACGAGCACGCCGTTGGCGTACACGCGGTAGGCCGAGACGAGGCCGGAGTTGTCGCTCGCGGCCGTCCAGGAGAGCGAGAAGTTCTTGCCGGAGAGGACGCCCTTGAAGCCGCCCGGGACCGTCGGGGCCTGCACGTCCTTGAGGAGCGTGAAGATCGAGAGGTGGCGCGTGTGGATGCGGATGTTCGTGCCGTCGCGCTCGAAGCCGTCGCTCCAGGCCGCCGGAAGGCTCGAGCCGGGCATCTCGGCGATCGTGCGCCAGGCGCCGTTCTCGAAGGTCGCCGGGATGACGTTGGACGTCGTGTTGTCGACCTCGATCTCGAGCGGAAGGTCGAAGCTCGTCACGTTGCCGCCGTTGAGCGCCCAGTACGCGGTCACGTTCAGGACCTCGCTCGCCGACTGGAAGCCGCCCGAGACGCCGGTCGCCGGCTGCGGGTCGAGGCGAAGGACGAGCCAGTCGCTCGCGGGCGCGCCAGACCAGGCGCCGGCCGGGACGGTCACGGTCGTCGTGTCGCTCGGCGAGCGCAAGGACATGGACGTCGCGGGCATGGAGTTCTTCTCGATGAAGGGGTAGTCGACCGTGGCGCCGGACCAGGCCGTGAAGTGGATCCGGATGGGCTGGCGGTTGCCCGCCAGGTCCTCGAGCTCGCCGGCCAGCGTGTGGGGCCCGGCGCCGAAGGCCTGGGTGTAGGTGACGAGATTGCCGACGACGGTGGGCGCGGGGGCGGGCGAACCGTCGAGCACCGCGTTGACGATGCCGGTGACGTCCTCGCCGGCGCTGATCTGGAGGGCGGCCGCGCTCGCGACGGTGGTGCCGTCGGACGGGACCGAGGACGAGATGCTCGGCTTCGTGTTGTCCACGCGCCGGCTGCCGAGGACCGGAGAGGTCGTCGAGTTGCCTGCGTTGTCGACCACGATCACGCGAAGGTCGTAGAGGCCGTCGGCGACGGTCGTGGTGTTCCACGAGGGAGCCACCGACGTCCAGGCGCCGACACCCGCGAGGGAGCGCTGGTAGGCGACGCTCGCCACGCCCGAGCCGGCGTCGCTCGCGTTCGAGGTCAGGGCGACCGTCCCGCGCAGGTAGGCGCCGGGGTCGTTCAGGGTCGCGCCGGGGGCGGTGTTGTCGACGAGGCGGTCCTCGATCTCCGTGGAGGCGCTCGAGTTGCCCACGTTGTCGGTGACGACGATGCGCAGGTCGTAGAGGCCGTCGGCCGCGCCGGTCGTGTTCCAGCTGGCGGAATAGGGATCCGTCGTGTCAGTGCCGACCGACGTCCACGTGTCCGCGTTGGCCGAGGAGACCTGGAAGTCGACGCTCTGGACGCCGGCGCCGATGTCGCTCGGCGAGGCCGAGAGGGTGACGGTGCCGCGGAGGAACTGGCCGGGGTCGGCGAGGCCGCCGCCGGGCGCGGTCGCGTCGATCGTCCACGTGTGGGAGGCGGGCGTCCCGTCGGCGTTGCCGGCCGGATCAGTGGCGCGCACCTGGAAGGTGTGGCTGCCGTCGGCGAGGCCGGCGTAGCTCTTCGGGCTGGTGCAGGCGCTCCAGGCGCCGCCGTCGAGGCGGCACTCGAAGGTCGAGCCGGGCTCGTTCGCCGAGAACTCGAAGTCAGGCGCAGCGTCGGCGCTCGGGTGCGTCGGGGCGACGTCGATCGTCGTCTGCGGGGCGACCGTGTCCACCGTCCAGGTCCGGCCGGCCGGGGTCGGGTCGACGTTGCCCGCGGCGTCGCCGGCACGCACCTGGAAGGTGTGGTTGCCCTCGGCGAGGCTCGTGTAGCTCTTCGGGCTGGCGCACGGGCCCCAGGCGCCGCCGTCGAGGCGGCACTCGAAGCTCGCGCCGGGCTCGCTCGAGCTGAAGGTGAAGTCGGCGCCGGCGCTCGCGCTCGGGTCGGCCGGACCGGAGTCGATCGTCGTCGCCGGGACGGTGCGGTCAATAGTGACGTCGATGACGTCGGCGCCCGTGTTGGAGGCGGCGTCCGTGGCCACTGCGCGGAGCGCGCGGTTGCCGTCGGCGTCGAGCGGCCAGGAGGCCTCGTAGGGGGCGGTGGCGTCGGTTCCGAGGGAGACCCACGAGCCGGTGCCGCAGGCCGCGGAGGCGTCGGAGCAACGGAAGAGCTCCACGCTCGTCACATCGCCGTCGGGCGTCGTTGCGGTGACCGTGTACGGATCGGCGTCGGAGGCGTTCACCGCGCCGGAAGGCTGGGTGATCTGGACGCTCGGGGCGCCGGCGTCCACGAGCCAGGTGTAGGACTCGGGGGTCGACTCCTGGTTGCCGGCCGCGTCGGTCGCGCGCACGGAGAACGTGTGGCTGCCGTCGGCGAGCGGGGCGGTGGTGGCGGGGCTCGCGCAGGCCACCCAGGCGCCGCTGTCGACGCGGCACTGGAACGTGGAGCCGGGCTCGTTCGCCGAGAACTCGAAGTTCGGGGTCGAGTCGTTGGACGGGTCGGCGGGCACGACCGTGAAGGAGCTCTCGGGCGCGACGGTGTCGACCGTCCAGGTGTGGGCCGCCGGCGTGGCGTCGACGTTTCCGGCCGCGTCGGTCGCGCGCACCGAGAAGGTGTGGCTGCCGTCGGAGAGGAGGCCGATCGTCTCGGGGCTCGAGCAGGTCGCCCATGCGCCCGTGTCGACCTTGCACTCGAACGTGGAGACGGGCTCGCTCGCCGAGAACTCGAGGCTGGGAGCGTCGTCGGCGGATGGGTCGGCCGGGACCTCGTCGAGGGTCGTGTTCGGCGCGGCGGTGTCGACCGTCCAGGTGTGGGAGGCCGGGGTCGCGTCGGTCCGGCCGGCCGGGTCGGTCGCGCGCACCTGGAAGGTGTGGCTCCCGTCGGCCAGGCTCGTATAGCTCTTCGGGCTGGTGCAGGCGCTCCAGGCGCCGCCGTCGATACGACACTCGAAGGTGGAGCCGGGCTCGTCCGAGGAAAACTCGAAGGATGGGGAGGCGTCGCCCGACGGATCACTCGGCGCGATGTCGATAGTCGTCTCCGGGGCGGTGAGGTCGACCTTGACCGTGCTCGTCGGCAGCGTGTAGATGGCCTCGTTGCCGACGCGGTCGGAGACGCGGTAGCGGTAGCGGGCGCAGTTGTTGGAGGGGATCGAGTCTGGGCTCGCGACCGGCGTCCAGCCGCCGACGAATGGGCCACAGACGCCGGCCGTCAGCGGCGTGGTGCGCCGCTCGAGGACGCCCGAGCCGGAGTCGAGGCCGGAGAGCGCGTCGGTCCCGGGGTTGAAGGCGACCGTGACCACGCCGTCGGCGTCGTAGCCGTCGGGGTAGCTCACGGAGCCGCCCGCCGGCGCCGTCGTGTCCGGGGTGACCGTGAACGTGTCGCTCGCGGTCAGGCCGGCGGCGTCGTGGGCAGTGACCGTCTGGGAGCCCGAGAGCTCGTCGAGGTCGTAGGTGGCGGTGTAAGGCGCGTTCGTGTCCTCGTCGCCGTTCGGGAAGACGATCTTGTCGATCCCGGAACCCGAGTCGGAGCTCGTCGCGGAGACGCCGAACGTGCCGTTCTCGTCCGACTTGACGAAGATCTCGTTCCCGGAGATGTGCGCATACTGGCTCGTCTCGTTGAGCGAGATGGCGGGCGCGGCCGGGTTGGTCTTGTCGATCCGTATCGTCGCGAACACCGTGCGGACGGGCTCGACGTTGCCGACGTTGTCGATCGAGAAGTAGCGGATCGTGTAGACGCCGTCGGCCGTGAGCACGACGGAGGTGCCCTCGGGCGAGCTGGTCGTCGGGATGCTGCCGTCGGTCGTGTAGTAGGTCGCCGCCACGCCCGAGCGCGCGTCGTTCGGAGTCAGAGTGACCGTGACCGGCGCCGTCTTCCAGCTCGAGCCGATCGCGCCCGTGTCGTCGGTCGTCGACGGGGCCGTGACGTCCTCGCGCACGTTGAACTGCGAGTCGGCGGTGTTGCCGGCGCGGTCGTGCGCCGTCACCGTCTGGAAGCCGAGGAGGTCGTCGAAGTCGTAGGTGGCCGCGTACGGGGCGCTCGTGTCGTCGACGCCGTTCGGGAACGCGATCCTCGCGATGCCGGCGACGGCGTCGGAGGCCGAGGCCTGGACATCGAAGGTGCCGGCCTCGTCGGTGTTCAAGAAGATCTCGGTGCCGGAGACGTGCGCGTACGGGCTGGACTCGTCGAGGGCCAGCGCGGGCGCCGAGGGATCGACGAGGTCGGCCTTGACGACGTTGCCCGAGGTGTGGACTGCCTCGTTGCCGACGCGGTCGGAGACGCGGTAGCGGTACTGGGCGCAGAGGCCGGAGGCGACCGAATCCGGGCTCGTCACGGCCGTCCACGGGCCGGCGAACGCGTCGCAGGAGCCGTCCGAGAGGGCCGCGGTGCGCCGCTCGAGCACTGCCGTGCCGGGTGCGACGCCGGATAGGGCGTCCGTGCCGGAGTCGACGGCGATCGTGACGTCGCCGTCGGCGTCGTAGCCGTTCGGGTAGGAGACGGAGCCGCCGGCGGGCCCAGCCGTGTCGGGGGTGACCGTGAAGGGGCTCGAGGCGGTGAGGCCGACGCCGTTGAAGGCGGTGACCGTCTGCGCACCGCTCAGGTCGTCCAGGTCGTAGGAAGCCTCGTAAGGGCTCGTCGAGTCGTCGCTCGGGCCCGGGAAGCGCACCTTGTCGATGCCAGAGTGCGCGTCGGAGCTCGTCGCCTCGACGTCGTACGTGCCGCTCTGGCCGGTGTTCACGAAGATCTCGCTGCCGGAGACGTGCGCGAACGGGCTGGACTCGGAGAGCGTGACGTTGGGGGCCGACGGGGCCGAGTTGTCGACGGTGACCGTGCGGGTAGCCGAGGTGAAGCTGTTGCCGGCGTCGTCGGTAGTGACCACGCGAAGGTCGTAGTCGCCGTCGCTCAGCGCGGAGGTGTTCCAGCTGACCGAGTACGGAGCGTTGGCGTCCGTCCCGATGGTCGTCCAGGCGCCGCCGCCTGCGGGCCGGCGCTGGAACT
>DAITAN010000482.1:0-1692 GCA_036824235.1 Gaiellaceae bacterium
CTTGATGCCGGTCAGCTTTAGGTCGAGAGTGCGTCTTTTGACTTGTGCACGGCCGCGCGGCTCGTCGTGGACGAGTTCCGCGCGGTGGCCGAGTCGAGCGAGCGCGAGCTCACCCTGGACGGGGACGAAGATCTGTACGCCCTCGGCGACGACGTGCGCGTGCAGCAGATCGCGCGTGCGTTCGTGGAGAACGCGATCCGGCACACACCCGGGGGCACGCCCATACGGGTCTCCGTGGCGGAACGGGACGGCCACGCGGTGCTCGAGGTGGCGGACGCAGGCCCCGGGATCCCCGAGGAGGACCAGGAGCATCTCTTCCAGCGCTTCTACCGCGCCGCGGGTGGCATGGCCTCCGGGAGCGGCCTCGGCCTGGCGATCTCGGCCGAGCTCGCATCCCGCATGAATGCGACGATTGAGGTGGCGTCGGTTCCCGGCCGGACCGTTTTCACGTTGAAACTCCCGCTCGACCCGGACCGCCCGTTTTCACGTGACGTCGAGGCTCCCGAGCCGGTTTCGTCTAGCAGCTAGTAGCAATTGGCACGATTAAATTGAGGCGCCCCCGCCTCGGGAACCGTCACTACGATGAGTCGAACGTGATCCGCCCGGGGGTAGTTGCCGTCATTGCCATCGTTGCCGCCATGCTCGGCGGTACGAGCGCGCTCGTGCTCGGAAAGGCCGTCGGCTGGCTCGACGACGACTCGCCCCAGGTCGAGACCGTACTCGTGTCCACGCCGGACGGCGCCACGCCTGCCGCCAACCCGATCGAGGGCGATGCCGCGAAGCCTCTCGTCGGCAACGGGTTCGACGCGAGCGAGATCTACGAGAAGCGCGCGGCGGGCGTCGTGACCATCTTCGCCGTCTTCGGCACCGGGGGGGCCCAGCAGCTTGCGTCCGAAGCGCAGGGCTCGGGCTTCGTCGTCTCCGACGACGGCTACGTGCTGACCAACTCGCACGTCATCACGACGGCCGGCGAGGCGGACGAGACCCAGACGCCCGAGGCCGCCTCGCGCGTGTACGTGCAGTACCGGGACGGCGAGCGGGTCGCGGCAAAGATCATCGGCTGGGACCTCTACGACGACGTCGGGCTCGTCAAGGTCGACCCGGCGAACCACACGGTGAGCCCGGTGCCGCTCGGCGACTCGGCGGCGGTCGTGGTCGGCGAGCCGGTGGCCGCCATCGGCAGCCCGTTCGGTCAGCAGAGCTCGCTTAGCGTTGGCGTCGTCTCCGCGACGGAGCGCTCCATCGACTCGCTGACGTCGAGCTACGACCTCATCGACGCCATCCAGACAGACGCGCCCATCAACCGTGGCAACTCCGGCGGCCCCATGTTCAACTCACGCGGCGAGGTGGTCGGGATCAACGCCCAGATCCGCAGCGAGAGCGGCACTGCGGAGGGGGTGGGCTTCGCAGTCCCCATCAACGCGGCGAAGCGCTCGATGGACCAGTTGATCCAGACCGGTCGGGTGCGGTACGCCTGGCTCGGGATCACGACGCAGACCGTGACTCCGAGAATGTCCCGCCAGCTGAACTACGGCGCCGAGAAGGGCGCGGCGGTGCAGGAGGTCGTGGACGGAAGCCCGGCGGAGCGCGCGGGGCTGCGCGGCGGCGGCGAGGAGCGCGAGTACGAAGGCGCGCCCGTCCTCGTCGGCGGCGACCTGATCGTCGCGATCGACAGGGAGCCGGTCGAATCCG
>DAITAN010000090.1:0-8285 GCA_036824235.1 Gaiellaceae bacterium
GCTCACCGAGGGCGTCGGCGATCCGCTCGAACAGCTCCGGCGCGCCTCGCCGGTCGACGTCCATCGACTCGGCCAGGACGAGCCCGACCGTGAGGCCGTGCGGCAGCCCGTGCCGGCCGCCGAGCGCCATGGCGAGCGAGTGCTCCGAGCCGCAGTCCGAGATGTTCATCGCGAGCCCGGCCATGAGGCTTGCACAGGCCATCTCCTGGCGGGCTGCTCGGTTCTCGCCGTCGACGACGACCGTCGGCAGCGCACGGGCGGCCAGGTGGATGGCCTCGAGCGCGATCCCCGTCCCTATCGGCTTGCGGGAGTCCGTCACCATCGCGGCGATCGCCTGCGCCAGCGCGTCGATGCCGCCCCACGACGTCACCGTCGCCGGCGCGCCGTAGGTGAGCGCCGGGTCGACGAGGGCGTGCTGCGCCCGGACGAACGGAGCGGCGATCCCCGTCTTCGTGTGCGTCTCCTCATCGGCGATCACGATGCCTCCGGAGACCTCCGACCCCGACCCGGCGGTCGTCGGGATCGCGACGAGCGGCAGTACCGGCGCGGACGCGGCGAGGTCGAGGTCGGCCGCGACGGTCAGGTACGGCACCCCCGCGCTCAGCGCCAGGCGCGCGCCCTTGGCGAGATCGATGACCGAGCCGCCGCCGATCGCGACGACGATGTCGGCCTCGCCTGCGGCGAGAGCCGCGCTGAGGGCATCCACCTCCTGCGACGTGGGCTCGCCCGGCGTCTTCACGTGCGTGGTCACCTCGACCGGCTCCTGTTCGAGCTCGGCGAGCGCGCCCGCGACGCCGGGCAGGTCGCCCGCGACCGCGTCGAGGATCACGTAGGCACGGCGCGCCCGCTCTGACCGGGCGACCGAGGCGAGCTCGGCCACGGCGCCCTCGCCGAAGCGGATGTCGACGGGCAATCGGCCGCTGAACGCGGAAACGCCCGGCGTCACGACCCGTTCGCGCCTTCCTGCCCGGCCAGGATCGCACGCGCCTCGCGGAGCCTCGCCGCGCTCAGGACGAGAACCGCGACGGCCTGACCCTCGGCGTCGCGCCCGACGTGGACGCCGTCAATCTCCTCCCACTCCTCGGCCTGGTCTCCGAACCCGAGCTCCTGCAGGTGCAAGGGGCCGATGTTGCTGAACCAGAAGGGCTCGACGTCGAACGGCCGAGCGGCGCCGACCACGCTGTCGGCTGCCTGTATCCCCGTGCGCCGCGCCCAGTCCCAGTGGGGAAAGGTGATCCTTCCGTAGCGCGGGTGCGCCACCGCCGCGCAGTCGCCGCAGGCCCACAGTCCGTCATGACCGAGGACCCGCATTCCGTCGTCGACGCTCAGCGTGCCGTTTCCGTTGCTTCGCAACTCGCTCGGCAGCGAGGTGGCGATTCCGGCCGCCACGATCACGACGTCCGCCTCGAGGTCACCATGCGTCCGGGTACGCACGACCCACCGGCTCCCGCCGTCCTCGCTGAGAGCCTCTTCGATCTCACAACCTCCGAGGAACGTGACGTCGAGGCTTTCGAGCACGCGGGCGGCGAGGTCCGGGATCGGATCGTGGAACACATGCAGCGGCCGATCCTCGAGCTCCAGGAGCGTCACGCTGTGCGCCGGCGCAAGCGCCGCCGCCGTCTCGACGCCGATCAGGCCGGCGCCGACGATGAGCACGCGCCGTGCGCTGCCGAGCCGGCGGCAGAGCCACCGAAACGCGGGGCCGGTCGAGTTCGAGTCGGCGTGCTGGAGCCCTGGGATCGCAGGCCTTGTGTACTCGAGACCGGTCGCCCAGACAAGCGGCCCCTCAGCCGAGCGCCAGGCGAGCTCACCGCCGCCTTCGTCGATGCCGAGCCGGCGCCGCTCGAGATCGAGCGCACGGACGACCCCGTCGATGTGGACGATGCCCTGATCGGCCAGGCTCGCGGCATCGGCGAGGATCGGAAGGACTCCCGTACGCAGTCCGTGCTTCGAGAGCGGCGGGCGATCGTGCGGAAGCCCCGGGCCGATCATCACCGTGCGACGACCGTGCTCCCCGAGCCGCTTCGCACACGCGTACCCGGACACGCCGTTGCCTACGACGACCACGTCGTCGCGGCCGATCTCCATCAGCTCGGCTCCTCGCCCCCGGAGATCGCGCCGTCCTCCTTCACGATCGAGATCGCGCCGGACGGGCAGCCGCGACAGACGCGCTCGGCCCGGTCACGCGGAAGCGCCTTTCCGGGCAGGACGTGCGCCACGCCGTCGTCTCCGAGGAGGAACGCGTCCGGCTCGGACTCGACGCAGACGCCGATGCCGATGCAGATGTTGTCGTCGACCTGCACGTGCACGAGGTCGTCGCTCTCGGGTGGCATTTACGAGCCCCCTGTCTCAGGCGCCGGACGTGACTCGGACGGGGAGCGTTCTCAATCCGTTCACGAAGTTGGATCGAATCCGCGCCGGGGCTCCGGCCGCCTCGAGGTGAACGTCCTTGTCGAGCAGCTCCTCGAGCAAGACCCTGAGCTCCAGCCGGGCGAGCCAGGCGCCCAGGCAGTAGTGGGGGCCGGTGCCGCCGAACGTCACGTGCTGGTTCGGCGTCCGTCCAACGTCGAACCGGTGCGGATCCGGCAGGACGCGCTCGTCGAAGTTGCCGGAGACGTACCACATGACGACCTTGTCGCCCCGGCTGACCGGGACGCCGCGGATCTCCGTGTCCTGCATCGCGGTGCGGCGGAAGTACATGATCGGCGTCGCCCAGCGGAGGATCTCCTCGACCGCGGTCGGGATCAGGTCACGATCCGCTCGCAGTCGGTCGAGCTCCTCGGGGTTCTCGATCAAGGCATGGATCCCCTGGGAGATGGCCGTCCGCGTCGTCTCGTTCCCTGCGAACACGAGGATCTGGAAGAAGTTGCAGTACTCCGGGTCGGTGAGGTGCTCCCCGTCGACCTCGGCCTGGACGAGCAGCGTGAGCAGATCGTCGCGCGGCTCGTCCCGTCGCTCGGTCCCGATCTTGCGGCCGTACTCGAAGAGCGCGTGCGACGCGGGACTGCTGAACGGGAGGAGCTGGAGCGGGGTCGTGTTGCCGTACGCGGTCGGATCCAGCGGCTCCCCGGACGTGCCCTCGACGAGGTGGTCCGAGAGCTCGACCATGAACGCCGCGTCTTCGTCCGGTATCCCGAGGATGCGCACAATCACGTTGATGGGCAGGGGCGCCGCGACCGCCGCGACAAAGTCGCCCTCGCCCTCGGCGATCAGCCGGTCCAGCAAGTCCGACGCGATCTCACGCGTGGCCTGCTCGTACTCCGCGACCTTTCCCGGCGTGAAGGCCGCGCTGACGAGCCGGCGAAGCCGGGTGTGCTCCGGCGGGTCGGTCTCGAGGATCGACCGCCGGGCCTCGAGTGCGTCGGGATCCAGGTCGAAGAGGAGGACGTGCTCCGCCGCGGACGAGTACGTCGCCGGATCCCTGGAGATGGCGACGATGTCCTCGTGTCGGGTGATCGCCCAGAACCCCTTGCTGCGATCGGACCACTCGTGCCAGTGGACCGGAGCGTGGTCTCGCAGGAGCCGAAACGACTCGTGCGGCAGCTTCTCCTCGTAGATCGCCGGATTGGCGATCTCGATGTCGCTCAGATGATCAAGCGATGAGACCAAGGTGCTCCCCCTGCGCTCGTACCCCGCGTTCGCGTGCCGCCCGGACCAACGCCTGGTACGGCTTGAGATGGACGGGATTTCGCTCGAGCATGAATTCCGGGTGGAAGAGGACGCCGAGGAGAAAACCCTCACGCGCGTCGCCCTCGAGGACCTCGACGACCCCGTCCTGAGAGTGGCCGGTGGCGCGAAGCTCTCGTCCCAACTCGCTCGGCGCCTGGCTGTGGAGGCACCACACGTCGACGAGCTCCGACTCGTAGGCCGCCGCGGCCAGGCTCACCGGCGAGAGCTCGACGCTGTGGGCCACGACGTGATCAAAGCCGTCCATGGCGGCAGAATCCATCGCGTGACGGGCTCCGGCCAGGCTGCCCCCGTAGGCGACGTTGATCAGCTCCATCCCGCGACAGACGCCGAGAATCGGCTTGCCACGCCGGCGGGCCGCGCGAACGAGTGCGATCTCGAAGGCATCCCGCGCCGGATCGTGGGCACCTTCGCCGTCGCGCGCGATTGCGCCGCCGTACGCCGATGGGGCGATGTCGGCGCCTCCCGAGATGACGAACGCGTCCAGCTGATCCGCGTACCGCTCGGGAGCGTCCTCGTCGGCCTCACCGACGGCCGGGAGAATGACGGGGTCTCCGCCGGCCTGAACGACGGCCCGCGGATTGCAGCGATCGATGTAGTGGGCAGGCAGCTGTCCGACGCCGGGACGAACGACCTCGCACGAGCCCCCGGTGATGCCGACCACGGGACGTGCAGCACCACTGTCGGCCATGAGCCTCGGTTCCTTCCCAAGTGCGTCGGCTACGGCGACTCCCGAACGGCGGGAGGCGCTCGGAGCGACAGCGTGAAGAGAGATTGATCTAGAAACAGTTTTTTTAGTTCTACCGGAGTGCGTCGCGTCCTGTCAAGCGCAGGCGCCGGGGTCTAGCGCACGCTCAGCTAACCGACCGCTTCGAGCCGCGACCACGCCCGGCCTTTTCGCTCGGGGCAGCCACGCGTGGGCCGTCGCGGAGAACCTGCGCCTGCAGGCCGAGCCAGATCGCCAGGGTCGACTGCACGTGCTCGCTCATTGCCTTCCGTGCGCGCTCCGGCTGTCGAGCTTTCACCGCCCGGACGATGGCGCGATGCTCCCGGTTCGAGAGCTTCAGGGTCGAGATCGGGTTCTTGTTCCAGAGCGCGGACACCTGGTACACGCGCGGGCGAAGCTCGGCGACCGCTGTCACGAGGTTCTGCGACCCGGAGGCGTCGGCGAGGATGAGGTGGAAGAGCGCGTCGGTCTCGCCCCAGGCACGGAAGTCGGTGAGGTCGTCCATCTGCGCGGCGAGCTCGGCGAGGTATGCGACCTGCTCCTCGGTCGCGCGCTCTGCAGCAAGCGCGGCCGTGCCGCCCTCGATGACGAGCCTGTAGTCGGAAAGGTCGCGGAGCTCTTCCTCGGGCGGCAGCGGCGACGAGGGGATGGCAACGGTTCGCGGAAGCGACCCGCTGACGAACGTCCCACCGGAGCGGCCTCGCCTGGTCTCGACGAGGCCCGCCTCCCGGAGGATCGCGAGCGATTCTCGAAGCGTCACGACCGAGATCCCGAGGGAGCGCGCCAGCTTGGTCTCGCGCGGAAGCTGATCGCCCGGCCGCAGGAGGCCTACGGCGATTGCCTGGCCGAGGCGCGCGACGGCCTCCGCAACGGCGCTGCCCTGGCGGATCGGCGTGAAGACAGTGCGGTGGACGAGGCTCTCGAGAGCCGACGGCCTGGGCTCGCTGTCCATTCGAATCAGCGTACCAGCCGTCCGCGGCTCGTCTTAGTCCGCGAGAAGCTCGTTCAGGAAGCCGTCGACCTGCCGGGTCTCCGACTCCGTGATGCCCCATGCGTAATGGCCCCAGACGCTCTCGACGATGCGAAGCTCGCTTCCCGGGACGAGCTCTTGCTCCGCCTTGCAGTCGCCGGCCGGGAAGACGGCGTCATGCGAGAACGGGATCACGAATGTGCGGGCGGAGATGCTGCCCAGGGCTGCGCGGAGGTCGCCCTGCGTGTGCCGCGAGACGTCGGCACGCCTCCATTTGCCGAGCTGGCACAGCAGGTTGTCCGCGTCGAGGCCGGCGAAGTCGTCGACGAAGAGCCGCTCGACGAGGTCGTCCACGGATGCGAAGCCCGCCGCGCGCCAGGTGTCGTGCCTGAAGAGATCGGCGGAGAGCGCAGTCGACGCCCAGTAGCGCGCGTGAGCCGCGAGGCCCCTGTCCCGCAACGACTCGGCAGCGGCCTCGACGAGGAGCGCACCGTCCTGCGTCGTCTGGGCCGTGCCGGCGAAGAGAGCAAGGCGACGCACCCGCTCAGGGAAACGCACCCCCCACTCCCATGCCTGCTGGGCGCCCATCGAGAAGCCGAGCGCGAGCTCGACGTGCTCGACACCGAGCTCGTCCAGGAGACGACGCTGCGCCTCGGCGTCGTCTCCGATCGTGAGAGGTGGGAAAGGAGGGTCGGAATTGCTCGGCGAGGACGACTCCCCGTTGCCCAACTGGCCCGGGCAGATGACGAACCACCGGTGCGGGTCGAGCGGCCGGCCCGCGCCGATCCAGCGGTCGAGCGAGGCCGGCGTGCCCGAGTACTGGTGGGGGAAGAGGACGACGTTGTCCCGCGCCTCCGAAAGAGTCCCGTGCGTCCGATAGGCGAGTCTCGCGGCGGGGAGCGTCCCGCCGAGCTCGAGCTCGAATTCATGGAGGTCGAAGGCGCCCGTCCTGGGGGAAGTCACTGTGCTCTCTAGGGAAGGTCGGGGGCGGCGCGAGCCGGGTTGACACGGACTGCGCGACGTTGTAGAAGCGTAAAAACTAATTCTATACTCATTAGTTGCCTGGCGAGCCGCGGGCTCTGGCCCGCACGAAGCATGTGGGGTGTTCTTGGCGCCAAACCCGCAGTACGACATCCTCACCGAACCGATTCAGGACGGGAAGAGGATCATGCGGAATCGCTTCGACCGAGGCGCGCAGCGCGACCCCGGCGGCACCGAGACGAACGGCTCGAAGGCGCAGTTCCGACCAGGGAAAGCGGGTACCTAGGGCGGCTGCTGCCGCCTGAACGGACAACGGAGACAAGGAGGACAGTTCGGTGGCCGAGGCGACGGGTGAGAAGCAAGAGCTTCGCAAGGTTCTTCACTGGCACGACGGCTTCATCGTGGCCATGTCTATCCCGGGTGCATTGTTCGCCGCGCTCGGCTACACGATGGGGAGCGTCGGCGCCTGGGGCGCGCTGGCCCTGTGGGCCGGCTCGTCCCTGATCGCCGTCTTCATGAACTGGATCTACGCCGAACTGGCGGCCATGTTCCCCGACAAGCCGGGCGGTATCGCCCTGTACGCGCACGAGGGGTGGCGGAAGCACTTCTCGCTCATCGGCCCGATCGCGACGTTCGGCTATTGGTTCGCGTGGTCGAGCGTCCTCGCGATCTTCGGCACGACGATTGGCTACCTCGTCCAGGCCGAGTGGTTTCCCGGCGAGACCTGGACGTTCGACGCCGGTGCCGTCGACGTCGGGCTCCCGCACCTGATCGGCGCGGGCTGCGTGATCCTCGTCTGGGCGATCAACATGTTGGGAATCAAGCCGGCCGTGTGGTTGGGCCGCGTCTCGACGCTCCTCCTGCTCATCCCGATCGGCGTCTTCGCGATCATCGTCTTCTTGACCGGCGACTGGGACAGCTCGCTCCTCCAGTGGAACTTCACGGGGCCGTGGGGTGGTTGGAAGCTGGCGATCGTCTGGCTCTACATCATCGGCTGGACTGCCTACGGGGTCGAGGTGGCGGCGAGCTTCGCGCCCGAGTATCGCGACACGAAGCGCGACACGTCGATGGCGCTGAAGGCCGCGGGCCTCTTCACCTTCGGCGTGTTCGTCCTCGTGCCCCTGGGTGCGGGCGGCACCGTGACCACGGAGGACGCCGCTGCCAATCCGATCGGGTTCTGGGTCGCCTCGTTCGACCAGATCGTCGGCGGCGCGTCGGACTTCATGGTTGTGATCCTCATCGGGGCGTTCCTCCTGACGATGAACGCTGCCACCGCGGACGGCGGCCGGGCGCTGTACGGCATCGCCCGCGACCACATGACGATCAAGCAGCTCTACCACCTCAACCACCGTGGCATCCCCGCGCGGGCGATGACGCTCGACATGATCGTCAATCTCGGGCTGATCTTCCTGATCGCGAGCCCGCTGGCCATTCTCGTGGCCGGCAACCTCGGCTACATGGCCGCGCACTTCTTCGCGGTGGCGGCGTTCCTGCTCCTGCGCAAGGACCGACCGCACTGGCCACGGCCGATCAAACTGCACTCGGTATTCATCCCTATCGCCGTGATCATCTGCGCTATCAACTTCGTCCTGATCGCCGTCGGCGCCTCCAGCGCGAGCCTCAGCGGCTACGGCGGCAAGAAGGAGCTGTGGATCGGTATCGGCGTCCTGCTCATCTCCGTCCTCCTGTTCGTCTACCGCCGCGCGGTGCAGGACCGTGCGCCGATCAGGCTCCGCGAGGACGCGCCGGCCGTGCCCGACGCAGTGGACGTTCAGGACGGAGTGGTGGTGCCGGTACCCGGACCCGCCGCGAGGTAGCGAGTAGATGGCCCGCGACCCCAAGTACGACATCCTCTTCGAGCCGATTCAGATCGGCCCGAAGGTGCTGCCCAACCGCTTCTTCCAGGTCGCGCACTGCAAC
>DAITAN010000091.1:0-8273 GCA_036824235.1 Gaiellaceae bacterium
TGGATCGCGTGCGCGGCCGGCCACCAGTGCCAGTTGAGCTCGTTCATCCCCTCGGCCGCGCGGCGCCCGATTGCGCCGATCGGAAGCGGCGGCAGGAGCGGCGGCGGCCCCGGCGGGTAGTTGGGGTCGCCGGTCATGCCCGAGATCTGCATCTCCTGGTCGATCCGCTCGTAATAGGGCTTCATCTCCTCGTAGGAGATGGGCCAGTCGTCGGCGATCCCGTGCAGCGTGCGGAGCTTGTAGTCCTGCGGGCGCAGGCGCACCCACTGGGCGCAGAAGTGCACCGTCGAGCCGCCGACCGCGTTGTACATGACCGGTGTGATCGGGGAGCCCGAGACCTCGAGCGGGTAGTCCGCGGGGTGTTTGCGGACGTTCGGGTTTGGGCTGAACTGCGCGTCGGCGACGAGCTCCCACTCGACCTTGTCGCCGGGGAAGTCGGCCGCGTTCTCCCAGCCGCCCTGCTCGAGGCAGACGACCTTGAAGCCGGCCTCGGCCAGGTGGCGGGCCGCGACCGAGCCGCCTGCACCTGCTCCCACGATCAGCACGTCGGCCTTGGAGCCGTTCCCCGCGATCGAGAACGAGAGCGGAGCGGCGGGCTCCACCGGGTCGGGCGGCGGGGGCGGCGTCGTGTTGATCGCCCCGCGGGCGTAGACGGGGTCGAGCAGCCCGTCGCGCAGGTCGTACTCGGCCTCGTCCGAGAAGGGCGGGCGCTTGCCCTGGCCCGGGTAGCGGATCCGCTTCCGGACCTTCAGGTTCATGTAGTAGCCGCCCGAGGCGATCTGGGCCAACGCCGAGAAACCGTCGGGATCGTCGGCGTGCAGCCGCCTCGCTTCGACCTCGGGATCCTTGCCCGCGGCGCCCTCCAGCACCGCCGACAGCGGCTCCGCGAGGTCGGGCCTCGCCGTCAGCGCACGGTCGAGCCACTTCTCGGCCGAGCCGGCCTCACTAGCCGCCGGCATCTCGTCCGTGGCCGGGATGAGGACGTCCGCCAGCGCCCAGAAGGTCGCGCGCTGCTCGTCGGTGAGCGCCATCCCTAGTTGAACGCCGGCATGATCTCGTCGGCGATGAGCTTGAGCTGCTCGTTGACGTCCGGTACGTCCACTTCCCGTTGCGCGAACAGCTTGAGGATGTAGGGGTCGGTGATGCAGCAGATCATGTGGTTGACGCCCGCCGACTCCATCTCCTTGATCTGCGCGACGCATTCCTCCGGCGTGCCGGCGATCGAGAGCTTTCCGGCGATCTCCGGCGTGGTCATCTCGTACGCCTTCTCGAGGTCGCCCGTGCCGAGCACCTCGACGATCGCCTTCGTCTCGGCGGGGTCGATCCCGTGCGCCTCGAACTGCTCGTCGGGCTGGGAGGAGAGGTAGAAGGTGACTATGGCGCGCGCCGCCGTCTTCGCCTTGTCGGAGTCGGGGCCGCAGGTCATGACGCACCAGGCGCCGATGTCCAGGTCCTGCCAGTCGCGGCCCGCCTTCTCGGCGCCGATCTTCACGTTCTCGACGACGTAGTCGTACCACTGCTTGTTGTAGCCCAGCGCGCTGTGGACGCCGTCGGAGACCTCACCGGCGAGCTGCATCGACTTGGGGCCGCGCATGGCGCCGATGTAGATCGGCAGGTGCTCCTGGACGGGTCGCGCGAACGTGAACAGGCCGGCGTACTTGTGGAACTGGCCCTCGTAGGTGATCACGCCCTCGTCGAGGAAGGTGCGCATGACCTCGTGCGCCTCCCTGGTGCGCGAGAACGGTTTGATCTTCTTCCAGTCGACGCCGTACTGGGTGAGCATCCCGAAGTTGCCGCACGAGATGACGCCCTCCGCGCGGCCGCCGGTCAGCTCGTCCAGGGTGGCGAGCGCCTGGCAGATGAGCGTAGGCTCGCGCAGGTAGACGCTCGAGAGGTTCGGCCCGAAGCGGACGTTTTTCGTCTTGTCCGCGGCGGCCGCATACAGCAGCCACAGGTCCTTGTGCCAGGTCTCGTCGGCCGCATAGCAGGCGTAGTACCCGTTCTCGTCGGCCGTCTTGATGTGCTCCAGCGAGTCGGTGAGCGGATAGTCGAGCAGCGTCGTATAGCTGAATTTCATCCCTTGCCCTCCTCGGCCTCGATTTCCTCCAGGAGTTCCTCGCCGGACAGGACGCTCTCCGCCCAGTGGTCGTGCATCCACGCGAGGTGCTCCCAACGGCTGTCGACGATCCGCAGCGTGTCCCACGCCGGGATGTCCTGCTGCGGGGTGTGCTCGGTCATGAGCGCCGGGTCGACCTCGTAGATGTGGTCGAAGCGCATGACGACGTCGTCCTTGATGCGCTGCGCCTCGGGCGGCTTCTGCGCCGCCAGCCTGAAGCCGATCACGACTCCTCCTCGTAGGCCTCGTCGAGCAGGTACTTGCCCGGGTTCATGATGTTGTTCGGGTCGAGCGAGCGCTTGATCGTCTTCATCACCTCGAAGCCGCCGCCCAGCTCGAGCGGGACGAGGTCGACCTCGCCCTCGCGGCACGAGCCGTGGCAGGCGGAGATCGACCCGCCGTGCTCGATGGCGATGCGGGCGATCTCGCGCTTCGCGTCGACCCACGCGGCCCAGCTCTCGTCGTCCCACTGCATCTCCCAGATGCCGATGTCGATCTCGGTCAGGTAGTCGCCCCACGATTTGAAGGCGCCGTTCGTGTACGCGAACATGCCCCAGTCGTCGAACATGTCGAAGCGCTCGCGCAGGTCGGCGGCGATCGCGTGCCACTTCTCCCGCACGGCCGGCAGCTGCGAGTAGAGGATCGACGCGTCCTCGCAGTGCCAGCTCATGGGCACGACCTGGTCGTCCTTGAGGCGGCCGTGCAACGGCGTCGCGTAGCGGTCGTGGCGCGAGGCCCAGTCGCCCTGGGAGATCTCGTCGCCGAGGTACTCGCCGCCGGAGGCCTTGCCGATCCTCAGCATCCGCTTCGCCGAGGCGCGCACCTCGTCGGCATTCCCGTACATGGCGACGGCGACCACGCCCTTCACCCAGTCGGGCTGCGGGATGTAGGCCTCGTCGTCGCGTCGCAGGTACTGGATCTTCCATTCGTCGAAGAGGACGACGCCGGCGAGCGTGGCTGCGCCAGAGCGCGCGAACTCGCCGGTCGCCCGCCACGCGTCCTCGTAGGAGCGGTATGCGTAGAAGGCGGAGAATTCCGCCTCGGGGCGCTTGACGAGCTCGAGCGTGGCCTCCGTGACGATGCCGAGCGTCCCCTGGTGGCCCATGAACAGGTGCTTGAGCTGGTACCCGCTCGACGACTTGCGCACCTTCTTGCCGCCGCCGTCGCCGACGCGGATGATCTCACCCGTCGGCAGGACGATCTCGAAGCTGATGACGAGGTCGCGGGTGTGGCCGTAGCGGCCGCCGATCAGCGACCAGCCGCTCGTCCCGATCCGGCCGCCGACGAGCGAGCACGGGTACGACGCGGGGTTGTCGGGATAGATGAAGCCGTGCGGCCGGAGCTCCTCGGAGAGCTTGAGCATGTTGATCCCGGGCTCCACCGTGACCGTGCGGTCCTCGATGTCGAGCTCGAGGATCTTGTTCATCAGCTTCACGTCGACGACGATCCCGTGCTTCAGCGGGACGGCGCCGTCGGTGAGCCCGGTGCCGCCTGCGCGCGGGACGATGGGGATGCGCTCGCGGTTGGCGAGCTTGACGACCTCGGAGATCTGCTCGGCCGAGGTGGGGAGGACGACGGCGTCGGGCGCGAACTCGTCCCAGCGGTGCACCGGGAAGGGCGAGGGGACGCGGGCGCGGTTGAAGCGCGCGGAGCGGCCGGTGAACACGTGCTCCTCGCCGCAGATCTGGACGAGCTCGTCGAGGATGCCGTCGGCGATCGCGGTCGCCATCAGGCCTCCAGCCCTGCCGACTGGGCCACCAGCTCCATCAGGTCGACGACCTCGACGTCCTGCTTGCCGCCTTGCTCCGAGAGCGGGCGCTCCGACCAGACGCAGGCCGAGACGAGCGTGTCGATCTCGAGTGCCTTGGCCTTCTCGACGCGACGGCGGCTGATCTCGGCGGTCAGGTCGGGGCGCTCGATCCCGAGGCCTGCGCCTGCGCCCGAGCAGTACGACCACTGGGTCACGTGGTCGACGTCCTTGAACGTCAGGCCCGGAATAGCCCGGAGGATCTCGCGCGGCTCCTTGTGGATGCCCTTCCTCTTGTTGAGCCGGCAGGCGTCGTGGTAGGTCGCGACGCGCTCGATCGGCTCGGTGAGCTCGAGCTTGCCCTCCCGGATCAGCTCGGCGACGAGCTCGACGACGAGCACGATCTCGAAGTCGAAGTCGTCCCCGAAGTAGCGCGGGTAGTCCTCCGTGAAGGAGATGTAGTCGTGCGGGTCGAGGACGAGGATCCGCTTCGCCCCCACGGCGCGCCAGTCGGCGACGTTGTGCTCGGCGAAGCGCCGCGCTTGATCCACGTAGCCCATTTCCGCGGCGGGCCCGCCGCAGCACCACTGCTCCTGCATGAGGCCGAACTCGACGCCGGCCTTCTTGAGGATCTGCGCCACCGCTCGGGGCACGCTCGTGCGGTAGAACGCCGCTTCGCAATCGCAGAAGAGCACGGTCTCGCCGCCGACCGTCAGGTCGAGCCCCGCGGCCCAGTCGGCGACGTGCTCCTGTGAGACCGGCGTCCCGTTGAGGACGGGCTCGCCCTTGTGCTCGTCCGTGAGCTCGTTCCAGCGCTGCCAGTGCGGCTGATGGATGCCGCTCTCGACGGCGAGCGCCCGCACCGCCTTGACGAGGTCGACCGTCCGCGTGCGGAAGCGGTAGAAGTCGCCGGTGAAGAGGGTGTTCGGGCAGCGCAGCTCGCACGCGCCGCACTGCGTGCAGTGGACGTAGTCGCGGGCCACGTCCTCGATATCGAGGTGGCCCTTCTCCATCGCCACGACGTTGGCGTGGAAGGACGTAGGGGTGTGGGCCTCGTCGCGCGTGACCTGCATGACCGGGCAGACCTCGCGGCAGAACTTGTGGCCCGACGAGTAGCAGTTGTAGGCCGCGTTGCGCCATTCCGCCACGAACTCGGCGGTGCGCTCGTCGCTCCCCCCGGAGTCGCTGACCTGCTCGGTAGCCATTCGCCTCCTTCGCTGGGTAGCGGCGACTCTAGGGCGACTGCGATAGAAATGTCCAGTCACATGAGCAACGGACGGAAACCCGTGATCGGCCTCTCGCTGGGCCTGCACGACTTCGGCGACTACGCGGCAGTCGGCTTCCAGCGCCCGGTGGCCCTCGCGGGCGGTGTCGGGCTCGGGCTCCCGCGCGTCAACGGGCACCTCGAGGACGCGCTCGACGTCTGTGACGGGATCCTCCTGGGAGGGGGCAGGGACATCGACCCGGCTCGCTACGGCCAGGAGCCGACCGAGCACCTTGCTCCCACCGAGCCGCTCCGCGACGTCTTCGAGCTCGAGCTCGCCGAGCGCGCCCTCGACCGCGGGCTGCCCATCCTCGGCATGTGCCGCGGGATCCAGATCCTCAACGTCGCCCTCGGCGGCACGCTCGTCCAGGACGTGTCCGTGAAGGCCGAGTGGGCCGAGCACCCCTCCGACCCCGGCTGGAAGGCGTGGAAGGAGGTCGAGCGCTCCTCGCTCGAGGGCTCCGACGAGGTGCCGCCCCACCCGCGCCACCCGATCTCGATCGAGCCGGGGAGCAGGCTCCACCGGGCGCTCGGGGTCGAGGAGATCGAGGTCGACAGCTTCCATCACCAGGCGCTCGACAGGGTCGCCTCCGAACTGAAGGTGGTCGCCACCGCTCCCGACGGCGTCGTCGAGGCCGTCGAGATGAACGGCGACCGCTACGTGCTCGCCGTCCAGTGGGAGCTCCAGGAGGAATGGCGCGTCGACCGCCGCTTCCTCGAGCCGTTCGCCCAGTTCGTCTCTGCCGCAGCAGACACGCGCTAGATGGGGATCCTTCTCGGCCTCACGGCCGCGTTGTCCTGGGGGCTCGCGGATTACTTCGCTGCGATGGCCTCGCGCCGCTCGGGCTCGTTCCGGGTCGTGCTCGGGTTCCACCTAGCGGCGATGGTCCTGCTCACCGCGCTGCTCGTGGCGACCGGCGAGGGGCTCTCCGACGTCTCGGGGGGCGACCTCGCGTGGTTCGCCTTCCTGGGTGTCCTGGGCGGGGTCTCCTACCTCGCCTTCTACCAGGCGCTCGCCATCGGGCCGATCTCGATCGTGAGCCCGATCGTCTCCGCCTACGCGGCCGTGACGGTCGTCTGCGCCGTGGTGATCGGCGGAGAGCGACTCGCGGGCGGAGAGACGGTGGCGATCGTGGTCGTCATCCTCGGCGTCCTCCTCGCCTCCTCGGATCTCGCGCAGATGCACCATCTCGAGCGCGTCGCCCTCCTCGGGATCCTGCTCGCGCTGGCCACGGCGGTCGTGATCGGCGCGTTCGTCTACGGCGTCGCCTACTTCAGCGCCGACTATGGCTGGCTCGTGCCCATCTTCCTGGCCCGCGGCTTCTCGACTCTCTTCCTCGTGCTCGTCTCGCTGCGCGGAGGAGAGTGGCGGTTCACCGACCGTTCGCCGCGGCTGCTGACCACCATCGTCCTCATCGCCGTCGTCGACACGCTCGGCTACGTCGCCTTCAACTTCGGCGTCCGCCATGCGGACACGTCCGTCGTGGCTACCGCGGCGGCCCCGTACGCCGTCGTGCCGATCGTTGCGGGCGTCTTTCTCCTCCACGAGCGGCCCCGGACGACCCAGTGGGCCGGCATCGGGCTCGTGATTGCCGGACTGGTGCTGCTCGGCCTTGTTTCCTGACCTTCCGGCCGGGGTATCCGAACAATGAGCCTCGTCCGAAAGGAGGAACCTCGATGTTGGACGAAACTCAGCTTCGCCAGATGATGGGCCGTGATGTCGTCGACCGCGACGGCAAGTCGATCGGCAACCTCGAAACGTTCTTCGCCGACCGAAACACCGGGAGGCCGGAGTGGATTGGCGTCTTCACCGGCACGTTCCGTCAGCACCACTACCTCGTGCCTCTCGAGGGAGCGGTAAGCGAAGGCACGTCGGTGCGCGTCCCGTGGACGAAGGAGCAGGTGGAGAGCGCTCCTGACTACGGCGACCCGGAGGCGAGCATCTCCGAGGAGATGGAGCGCGAGGCCTACGGCCTTTACGGCCTCCAGCCGGCCGGCCTGTCCGCGCCGAGTTAGCAGCCGCAGCCGCTGAGAAACGCGTCGAGGAGGGCGAAGTACTCCTCCGGCTCCTCGGCCCACGGCCTGTGCGCGCTTCCGTCCAGGACGGCAAGATGAGCACGCTTCGGCCCGAGCGCGTTCCACGTGAGGTGGGCGATCCGCGGCGTCGTGAGGCCGTCCCGCTTTCCGGTGACAACGAGTACGGGCAGGTCGAGGCTGCTCAGGCGCGGCAGGGGATCGAACCCGGCAAGCGTGCCGGTGACCTTCCATTCTGGGTCGGGGCCGATGAACGCCTCGTAGACGTCGAGGCGCACCCCTTCGGCCTCGTCGCGCTCGAGCTGCGGGCGCCGCTTCGGGTCGGCCCATTCGAGGCGTTCGAGGACGTCGCCGAAGAGCTCCTGGTAGCGCGGGTCGAGCGATCTCACTCCCTCAGCCCGAAGGGCCAGGAGCTCCTCCCAGGCATCCGGGTCGTGCTCGCGCAGAGCCTCGTTGACGTTGTCGATGTTGCCCTCCTGCCAGGTCGCGGCGCTGACCTGGGCGTTGCTCAGCACGAGTGCGTCGAGCGCACCGGGATAGGCCAGGGCGTGAGCGAGAGCGGGAAGCCCGCCGAATGAGAGCGCGACCATGCACGTCCGTTCCGCTCCGACGTGCTGTCGCACGCCCTCGAGCGCTAAAGCGTATCGCTCCACCGTGTGCTCGGCGGCCGGCTCCGAGCGACCCGTTCCCGGATAGTCGACGTAGGCGACCGTGCGGCAGTCGGCGAGCCGCGAGAACCACGGGTGGTAGTGCGCGTGGCCGACTCCGGGGCCGCCCCCGGCAAGGATCACCAGCGGGCCTTCACCCTCCAGCTCGACGTAGACGCGCCCGGCGTCGGTGTCGACGAGGTCGCCCGACCCGTGCACGGCAGCCCTAGCTGCGCGGCCTGGTCTTCTGCGGGTCGTAGATCGGGAAGTCGTCCACGGTGGCCGAGACCGTGCCGTCGCCGAGGGCGACGTCGACCGCCTCGCCCTTCCCGGCGAAGCGCGTCTCGAGCACGGCCATCCCGATGACCTTGCCGAGCGACGGGCTCTCGGCCGGGCTCGTGAGCGTGCCCACCGCCTCGCCGTCTTTCGTCACGGCGGCCCCGTACTCCGGCACGTCCGAGCCAT
>DAITAN010000092.1:0-8258 GCA_036824235.1 Gaiellaceae bacterium
ACCATTGCCGTCCGCCTGCGGCGCGGCGTGACCACGGAGCGTCGCGACGGGACAGGCATCCGCCGCGAGGGAGCCTCGAGCGGGGTCGAGCGAATCCTGGCCGTCGACGTCCTCATCCCCTCCTCGAACCAGCGACATGCGTCGCAAAGGTCGAGGTGTCGCTCGAGGATCTCCTCCTCGAGCACGGAGAGCTCGTCGTCGAGGCGCAGCGACGCCCACTCCCGAGCACGTTCACACGCGCCGCCCATCATCAGCGGATCATTGCCGGCCATACTCACTCTGACGATAGCCGCCGCTGGAGGTTAGGAAAGCGCCTAGAGGCGCGCGATGCGGTCGAGGCGCAGCCGAGCCCTCTCCGCCTTGCGCTCACGCTGTCGCCGCGGGTCGGGAACCGGCACAGCGGTGAAGAGCGCTTTCGTGTACTCGTCCTTCGGGTTCAAGTACACCTGCTCGGCGGGCCCGACCTCGACGAGCTTCCCGCGGTTCATGACCGCGATCTCGTCCGCCATCGTCCGCACGACCGCGAGGTCGTGCGAGATGAAGAGATAGGTCAGGCCGAAGTCGCGCTGGAGGTCCTTGAGCAGGTTGAGGATCTGGGCCTGGATCGAGACGTCGAGCGCCGAGACAGGCTCGTCGCAGACGATCATCTTCGGGCTGAGCGCAAGCGCGCGGGCGATGCCGATGCGCTGGCGCTGCCCGCCCGAGAACTCGTGCGGGTAGCGGTTCGTGAAGTTCGGGTTGAAGCCGACGACCTCGAGCAGGCGCCGCACGGTCTCGCGTCGGCTCTTGCGGGTGCCCATGCCGTGCACCTCGAGCGGCTCCGCGACGATGTTCCCCACGGTCATGCGCGGGTCGAGCGACGAGTAGGGATCCTGGAAGACGATCTGCATGTCCTGGCGAACCTTCCGGAGCTGCTCGCCGCTCATCGTCGTGAGCTCCTTGCCGTCGAAGCGGATCGACCCGGAGGTGGGCCGGATGAGCTGGAGGATGCAGTAGCCCGTCGTCGACTTCCCGGAGCCCGACTCCCCCACGAGCCCGAGGGTCTTCCCGGCGGGGATCGAGAACGAGACGCCGTCGACGGCCTTCACGTAGCCGACGGTGCGCTCGATGATGAGCCCCTTCCTGACCGGGAAGTGCTTCTCGAGGTTGTCGACCGTGAGGAGAGCCCCGCCTTGGCTCGCGTCGATCCCCACGGGGGCGGGGACGCTCATGCCGAGGTCACGGGCTGGCGCGTGCCCGCACGCGCGCTCGTGGGATGGGCGGATCGGACGAGGTGGCCCGTCCGGATCTCGCGCAGCTCCTGCACCTCGTCCGCGCACGAGTCCTGCTCCCGGTACGGGCAGCGCGCCGCGAAGCGGCAGGCCTCGGGCGGGTTGACCAGGTCGGGCGGGCGCCCGGGGATGGCCGTCAGCCGGCCTTCGCGGATGCCCTCGCCCTCGAGCTGGGGCAGGGCGCCGAGGAGCGCCTCGGTGTACGGGTGCTCCGGGTTCTCAAAGAGCTCGAGCACGGCGGCCTGCTCGACGATCTGGCCGGCGTACATGACGGCCACGTCGTCCGCGGCCTCGGCCACGACCCCCATGTCGTGGGTGATGATGATCATCGCCATCTCGTGGTCCTCGCGCAGGCGCTCGAGCAGGTCGAGGATCTGGGCCTGGATCGTCACATCGAGCGCGGTCGTCGGCTCGTCGGCGATCAGGAGCGCCGGGTTGCAGGAGAGGGCGATGGCGATCATCACGCGCTGGCGCATGCCGCCGGAGAACTGGTGCGGATAGTCGTCGAGGCGGCCCGCCGCGTCCGGGATGCCGACCTCCTCGAGGAGCTCGACTGCCCGCTTGCGCGCGACCTCCTTGGACATGTCCATGTGACGCCTGAGCGTCTCCGTGATCTGCGACCCGATCTTGAACGTCGGGTTCAGCGACGTCATCGGGTCCTGGAAGATCATCGCCACCTGACGGCCGCGCACATCCTCGAGCTGGCGGTCGCTGAGCTTCGTGAGGTCACGCCCGTCGAAGAGCACCGACCCGTCGACGATCTTGGCGGGTGGCTTGGGGATCAACCCCATGATCGAGAGCGCCGTGACCGACTTGCCGCAGCCGGACTCGCCGACGATCCCCAGCGTCCGGCCCTTCTCGACCGTGAACGAGACGCCGTCCACTGCCTGGACGACTCCTTCGCGCGTGAAGAAGTGCGTCTTGAGGTCCTTGACCTCGAGTAGAGCCAAGGCCTAGGTCTCCCTAGTGCGGGGGTCGAGGGCGTCGCGGAGGCCGTCCGCGATGAAGTTCGCGCACAGCACGAGCGACGCGATCGCGACGCTCGGGATGATGATCTCCATGGGGTGGAGCCGGTAGGCCTCGCGGCCGTCCTGGGCCATCGAGCCCCAGGAGGCGTCGGGCGGGTTGATGCCGAGCCCGATGAACGACAGGATCGCCTCGCCGAGGACGACGCCGGGGAGCTCCAGGAAGACGGCGATGATGAGCACGCCGAGGGTGTTCGGGAGCAGGTGGCGGACGAGGATGCGGTACCAGCGGGCGCCCACCGCCTTCGCTGCGCGCACGTAGTCGTTCTGTTTCAGCGTGATGATCTGGCCGCGGACGATGCGGGCGGTCGTGAACCAACTCGCGATCGCCAGGGCGATCACCATCGTCCTGAAGTCGACGGCGCCCCCGTTGGAGAGAATCTGGATGGTCAGGATCGCGAACGGCAGGTAGGGCAGGCCGTAGAGCGCGTCGAGGAAGCGCATGAGGGCGTTGTCGACCCAGCCGCCGACGAATCCGGACACGGCCCCGTAGGTGACGCCGATGACGAGGATCATGAAGGTCGCCGCGAACCCGATCCCGATCGAGATCTGGCCGCCGAGGGCGGTGCGCGTGAAGAGGTCGCGCCCGAACCCGTCCGTGCCGAAGGGGTGCTCGAGGCTTGGCGGCAGATAGGTCTCGGCGAAGTTGGCGTCGTTCGGGTCGATGTCGAAGAGCGTCGTCCAGATGCCCGGAATCTTCCAGAAGCCCGGGATCAGGAGGCAGTAGAGGACGATCATGATGAAGAAGATGGCCGCAGCCACGGCGCCCTTGTTGCGGATGTACCGCGCATAGCCGTCGCGCCAGAGGCTCGACTGGCGGACCGGAGCGCCCGCGGCTTCGCCCTCCGGGAGCGGGACGGTGGGCGCCGGTGCGACGGTGAGCGCCTCTCGGCGGTCGACGACCATCAGGCGCGGATCCTCGTCCGCGGATCGAGGATCCCGTAGAGGATGTCCACGATCAGGTTCGCGATGATGATCACGACCGAAAGCAGGACGGTCAGCGCCATCACGAGCGCGTAATCACGGTTGCGCACCCCGTCGATGAAGCCTTTGCCGATGCCCGGGATGCCGAAGATGAACTCGATCACGAATGCGCCCGTCACCAGGAACCCGAGGAGCGGGCCGGCGGCCGTGACGACCGGGATCAGCGAGTTGCGCAGGACGTGCACGCCGACGACCCGGCGGTAGCGGAGGCCCTTGGCCCGGGCCGTGCGCACGTAGTCCTGCTGGAACGTCTCGAGCATGGAGCCCCGCACGAGGCGCGCGAAGTACGCCATCGGGAGGAGCCCGAGGGCGAACGACGGCAGCAGCACGCGCGAGTCGAACTCCGTTACCCCGAGCGGCCAGCCGCTCGTGGGCACGACTGAAAACTTGACCGCAAAGTAGTAGATCAGGAGCGTCGCCACCAGGAAGCTGGGTATGGCGAACCCCACATTTGAGAAGAACATCACCCCGTAGTCCCAGAACGAGTTCGGTCTCAGCGCCGCGATGATCCCGGCCGGAAAGCCGAGGAGGACCGCCCAGATGAATGCGAGGATCCCGAGCTTGATCGAGCGCGGGAACTGCTCGGTGACGTAATCGTTGACGTTACGGCCCGGCGCCGAGAGTGACGGGCCGAAGTCGAACGTGAAGACGTTCTTCACGTACACGCCGTACTGCTCGTACCAGGGTCTGTCGAGGCCGAACTTCCGCTCGAGGTTCTCCTGGACCTGCGGCGGCACGGGGCGCTCGGTGCGCCTGAACGGGTTGCCGCCGATCTGCTTCATCATCACGAACGTCATCAAGATGACGAGGAGGATCACTGGAATCGTCCAGATGAGCCGCCTGATGATGAAAGCCGCCATCGACTCGAATTGTCTACCCGATACGGGCCAAATGCCAACAAGACGGTGGCGGGGCGCCGGAGCGCCCCGCCGTGCCGTCTTGCTTGAAGCCGAGGCTTCTAGCCCTCCTGGACGACGACCTTCGTGAAGTCGATCTGATCCAGCGGACTGATGAAGAACGTGTCGCGAACCGCGTCGTTCTCGAGGTTCGGATACGTGTACCACATGATCGGCGTGATCGGCAGGCCGCCGTCCTCGCCGAACATCAGGTCCTCGAGCTGCCCGTAGATCTCGAAGCGCGCCTCTTCGTCAGGCGTCGCGCGTGCCTCGTCGACGAGCGCGTCGTAATCGGGCTCACACCAGTTGGTGCTGTTGTTCGTGCTCCCGGGCGGGTCGTCGCAGATGAAGACCTCGAGCCCGTTGAGGGCATCCGGGAAGTCGTAGATCCAACCGAGGCGGTAGACGTCGACCTCATCGCTCGGCGGAGGACCGAGGAACTCGAGGAACTGAGCCCACTCCTGCGCCTTGATGTTGGTCGTGATGCCTAGCTCGCTCCACTGATCCTGCACGGCCACCGCGATCTCCTTGTGGCCGGGCGCGTCATTGTGGAACAGGTTGATCTGCTTGTGCGGGCTGGCGACCTGCGAGTAGATCTCCTGCGCCTGCTCGAGATCACCCTCGGGCGGAAGCCAGGGCGACTCCGGGTTGATGACGTCGAAGCCGGGCATGCCCTTCGGGGTCATGCCGGTGGCCTGGTCGCGGCCCGTGCGGTCGATTTGGTCGGTGATGATCTTGCGGTTGATCGCGAGCGACAGCGCCTGCCGCTCCTTGATGTCGGAGATGTTCTTCGTGTTGAAGCCGTAGTAGTACGTCCCGAGAGCCGGGTACTGCTCGTAGTACGGCTCCGTCTTCAGGCGCTCGATCTCCTCAGGCGGGAGCCCGGCGCCGTCGAGAGCGTCGACCTCGCCGGCCTCGAAGGCCTGCACACGGGTGACACCGTCGATGATGATCCGGCCGTCGATCCTCTCGAGGCTGACGCTGTCCGCGTCGCGCCAGTCGGGGTTCTTGACCATGTTGATGTTGGCCTCGTGCTCGAACGACTCGAGCATGAACGGGCCGTTGGTGACGATGTTCGCCGGGTCCGTCCACTGCTCGCCGAACTCTTCGACGGTCGCCTGGTGGACCGGGAGGAACACGTGGTGAGAAGCCTGCTGGATGAACCAAGGCTGCTCGGAGGTCAGCTCGACCTCCAAGGTGAAGTCGTCGACCGCGGTCACCATGACCTTGTCACGGAGTGCTGCGCAGTTCGACTCACAGCTGTTGTATTCGGCGGCGCCCTTGATCCCGCCGAGCTGGTACGAGTAGCCGGAGGCCAGTGCCGGATCGAGGACGCGCTTCCACGCGTACTCGAAGTCTGCGGCCGTCACGGGGTCGCCATTCGTCCACGTCCCGTCCTCGCGAAGATGGAAGGTGACGAGCGGACCCTCGACGTCCCACGACTCTGCGAGAGCCGGCTCGGCCTCGAGCGTGTCCGGGTTGAGCTTGACGAGCGGGTCCATCAGGGCCAGCAGGACGTTCGAGGACGTCGTGTCCTCGGCGATGCCTGGGTCGAGTGCCGGAGGATCGGCCCCCCACGCGATCGTCATGACCTGCTCGGCCGCCGGCTGCCCGCCGTCGGTCGCTGCCCCGGTTTCGTCGCCTGCTGCGCCGTCATCGTCGTCGTCGCCGCCGCAACCTGCGGCTCCGAGCGCGAGGACTGCCACGAGCGAGGCAACGAGCAGGAGCCATGTCTTTCTTCGCACTTCCGCCCTCCTCTGAGTTTCCAATCCAACGGCCGCACGGAAGTCTCCCCGCACGGCCACTGCGCGCTTAGACGTGCGCTGGCGCCTGAAGTTAGCGCGAGTGGAGGACGCGGCGCTCGACGATCGGGCTGTCGACGAGCCTGGTCGTGCAGCCGCCGACCGTGAAGAGCACGCCGTCGATGTAGAAGGTCTGCAGACCGTGGCGGGTGACGAGGGAGCGCGGGCCCTTCGTCCACCGGCCCGTCGTGGTGTCGTAGACCTGGTACGTGCTCTCCCAGATCGCGTGAATCTCGTCGCCGGCGACCGCGGCGCCCAGGAGCTCCATCGGCTCGGGCATCTCGGGGCCCCGCCGCCAGCGCCCGGTCTCGACATTGAGGATCCAGACGTCCCGCAGGATCTTGTCGTCGCTGCGCCCGCCGATCATCCAGATCTCGCCGTCCACGGCAACCGCGTCGAAGGCGTGGTTGGGAATGGGAAGCTCCGGCCCTTCGGACCACGAGTCGGCGGCCGGGTCGTAGACGAAGACGTCGCGCCGCTCCTGCCCCTCGAGGTAGCCGCCGAGCACGTAGATCTTCCCGCCGACCTCGAGCGCCGAGTGGTTGAAGCGAGCCTCCGGCAGGGGCGCGCGCGGCGTCCACGTGTCCGTCTCCGGGTCGTAGGCGTTCACGTCGGCCGTGTTCCCGTCCTCGGTCGTCCCGCCGACCACGAAGAGGACGCCGTCGACGGCCGCGGCGGCGGCCGCGCGGAGCGGGTCAGGGAGCCGATGGAGCGTCTCCCACGTGTCGGTCGCGGGGTCGTAGCGGGCGACGAGGTCGAGCGGCCGCCCGGTCTCCCCCACCATGCCTCCGGCCGCGTAGATCTGCCCGCCGATCTCGGCCTGGGCGATGTAGCTGCGCCGCTGGGACATCGGCTGGGCGAGCTCCCACGGCGACGCCTGGGCCTCCTCTGACCCGTCGCCGAACGTCCCCGCTGCGGCCGCCACCGCCACGAGCACGGCAACGATCACGGCTGCGAGCAGCACGCGCATCACCGAGTCAGACGTCCGCGACGGCCTGGCCGTTAGCTACTGCGTGAGCGCGTCGGCGCCCGCGACGACCTCGAGGATCTCCTGCGTGATCTCCGACTGGCGCGCGCGGTTCATGTCCAGGGTGAGCTTGTCGATGAGCTCGCCGGCGTTCTTGGAGGCGTTCCGCATGGCGGTCATGCGCGCGCCGTGCTCCGAGGCGGCGGACTCGAGCAGCGCGCGGTACACCGACGTCTCCAGGTAGGTCGGGAGCAGCCGCGCGAGGATCTCGTCCGGCTCGGGCTCGTAGATGAAGTCGCCCTCGAGCGCGATCTCGTAGGCGCTCTTCTCCTCTTCCTCGAGGAGCGTGCGCGGGATCGGGAGCACGTCCTCCACCTCGACGGTCTGCGTCAGCGGCGAGACGTAGTGGTTGTAGACCATCACGACGCGGTCGACCTCCCGCTCGGTGAAGAGCGCGGCGACCGTGTGCGCGATCGCGACCGCGTCCGCATAGGTGGGGCGGTCGGTGAAGTCGACCCACGCCTGCTCGATCTCGTACCGTCGGAAGCGGAGCGTGGAGCGGCCCTTCTTGCCCGCCACGACCCACCGGACGTCCGCGCCCGAGGCACGCGCCTCGCGCTCGAGCTGCAGCGCGCGGCGGATGACCTGAGCGTTGAACGCACCCGCCAGGCCGCGGTCGCCCGTGAGCGGGAGGATCGCCACCGAGCTGACGTTCTCGCGCTCCTCGAGCAGCGGGAACCCGCGCGAGGGCGTCGCCCTGGCCGTGCCGACCATCAGCTCGCGCATGCGCTCCGCGTACGGGCGCAGCGCACTGATCCTGGCCTCGGCCCGTCGCAGCTTCGCGGCGGCGACGAGCTCCATCGCCTTGGTGATCTTGCGCGTGTTGCGGACGGAGCGAAGCCGGCGCTTGATGTCCTGGACGGTGGCCATCAGTGCTCCTAGGCGGCGGCGCCCGCCACCCCACCCTCCTCGTGGATGGAGAAGATCTTCTTGAACTCCTCGATGGCCTTGCGGGCCTCGTCCTGGAGCTCGTCCGGGAAGTCCTTCTCGTCGCGGAGCCGGTCGTAGATCGAGCCGTCAGAGCGCAGCGACTCGCGCAGCTCCTCCTGGAAGCGCGGCACCTGCCCGGGCGGGATGTCGTCGAGGAGGCCCTGGATCCCCGCGAAGATCGCGATCACCTGCTCCTCGAGCGGCCACGGCGCGTACTGCGGCTGGTTGAGCGTCGCCACCATCCGCTCGCCGCGGGCGAGCGTCCCCTGCGTCTGGGGGTCGAGCTCGGAGCCGAACTGGGCGAACGCCTCGAGCTCGCGGTA
>DAITAN010000483.1:0-1658 GCA_036824235.1 Gaiellaceae bacterium
GGTTTTGAGCAGCCCGCCGGCAAGCTCGCGCGGACGGTTCGTGAGCACGCGCACCCGCAGTGGCCGGTCGTCCATCAGCGCCCGCAGCTCGCGGAAGTCCCCCGCCGCCGCGAGCCTGCCCTGCGACATGACGAGGATCTCGGAGCCGAGCCGCTCGACCTCGTCGAGCACGTGGCTGGAGACGAGCACGCACCTGCCCTCGCCGCCGAGACGGCGGAAGAGCGCGATCATGTCCGCCCTCTGCCGCGGGTCGAGCCCAGTCAGCGGCTCGTCGAGCATGACCACCTCGGGATCGTGGACGAGCCCCTGCGCCACCTTGACGCGCTGGCGCATGCCCTTGGAGTACGTGGGCAGCTTGCGCGTGTCGGTCGGATCGAGGTCGACGAGCTCGAGCGCCGCCGTTGCGGCGGCGTCCGCATCCGGGAGGCCGTGGAGGACAGCCGCGAGCCGCACGAACCGGTGCGCGGTGAGCGGCTCGAAGACGCTCTCCTGCTGGGGCACGAGCCCGATCGAGCCGGTGACCGCGACATCGGTGCGCGGGTCGCGTCCGAGCACGCGCACCGTGCCCCGCGACGGCTGGGCGAGCCCGCAGAGCATGCGCAGCATGGTCGACTTCCCGGCCCCGTTCGGCCCGAGGAGAGCTGTCACCCCGGGCCCGATCTCGAAGCTGACGTCTGAGACGGCGACGAGCGGCCCGAACCACTTGGAGACGCCCTCGGCGACGATGGTCGGCCTGGCGCTCACCGGTAGTCCTCCGTGCGCCGGTAGCGGAGCCAGCAGACCAGGGACCCGGCGAGGATCCAGGCGGCGGCCCCGGCGGCGATGAGCCAGGTCGAGAGCTCCTCGATCGAGTCGCCCTCGTAGTGGAACTCGTCGAAGACGCGATATGAAAGCTCGGAGATGACGAACGGGAAGCTGAACAGGTCGAGCGAGTCGGGCGCCCCCGTGCTCTCGATCGCGCTGCGGACGACGATGACGGGGACGAAGAGCAGGAGGACGACGCCGACCGCCGCTGCCGCGCGCCGGGTCGTGAAGCTCGACACCGCCAGCGAGATGGAGGCGTAGGCGAGCGCTGCGACGACGCCGACGACGAGGATCTGGAGGAGCAGCTCGGGCGTCTCGCCGAGGCTCGGCCCGTGCCCGGCGGCGACGAAGGCGGCGAACATGAAGAGGAGCGGGCCGAGCGTGATCAGCAGCATGACCGCGAGCACCGCCCCTGCCTTCGCCAGGAGATAGCGGTTGCGGTCGAGCGGGCCCGCGAGGTAGAGCCCCAGCATCCCCGACCGGCGATCGGGGCAGAGCGCCTCCGGCGCGATCAGCGCGGAGAAGAGCGCCAGCGCGCTGCCGATGAAGAACATGTACTCGCCGTACGTGATCATGTCTCCGACAGGCAGGTCCTCGAGCAGCACGGCCAGGCCCACCGAGACGAGCGCAGGCACGTAGGCAATGGCGAGCGTGATCGCGGGCAGCACCTTGTGGCGCGCAGGCCGGCCGAGCCCGAGCACCCTCCGCACCGTGAAGACCGCGATGGTGAGGATGGCCCAGCGAGGCTCACGGCGGGCGCCCTCGTAGCCGCGGTAGCCGAGGCCGAAGAGCCGTGCGCCCTGCTCCGCGCTCACGCTCCCGTCCCCATGTAGACGTCCTCGAGCGTCCGCCCT
>DAITAN010000002.1:0-25033 GCA_036824235.1 Gaiellaceae bacterium
GGACTGGTCAACCTCGACTTCGCCGACGTGCGCACGATCATGACCGACGCCGGCTCCGCGCTGATGGGCATCGGCGAGGCCGAAGGCGAGAACCGTGCAGCCGAGGCCGCGCGCGCTGCGGTCTCCTCGCCGCTCCTCGAGGCTTCGGTCGCAGGGGCGACGGGCGTCCTCCTCAACATCACGGGTGGGCCGGATGTCGGCCTCTTCGAGGTGAACGAGGCGGCAGAGGTCGTCACCGGCGCGTCTGACCTGAACGCGAACGTGATCTTCGGCGCGGTCATCGACGACTCGCTGGGCGGTCGCGTGCGCGTGACGGTGATTGCGACGGGCTTCGACAAGGCCTACCGGCGTGAGCGCCGCGAGCCGGGGACGTCCGAGGTCATCGAGCGCGAGTCGACGGGGGAGGGCTTCGACGTCCCCTCGGACGTGCTCGAGGTCCCCTCGTTCCTGCGCCGCTCGTAGGCCCGGCCGAGCACCGGCCCGCGTCTCGCTGAGTCACGCGGGGCAGCCCCGCATTGCCACCCGCGAACCGCGGGCGGACGGGTAGGATCTCGACCCGGTGCAGACGCTCCGGCGGACGCCACTCTACGAGCGCCATGCCGCACTCGGTGCGCGCCTCGTCCCCTTCGCCGGATGGGAGATGCCGGTTCAGTACGCGGGCATCGCCGAGGAGCACCGCGCCGTCCGCACGGGCGCCGGGGTCTTCGACGTCTCGCACATGGGCGAGCTGCACCTCGCGGGGGACGGCGCGCACGAGTATCTGCAGGCGCGCCTGTCGAACGACCTCGACCGGATCGAGGACGGGCAGGCTCAGTACACGCTGCTCACCAACGACGGCGGCGGGATCGTCGACGACCTCATCGCCTACCGGCGGGGTCCGGACGACTACCTCCTCGTCGTGAACGCCTCCAACGCAGACAC
Organism: Gaiellaceae bacterium; assembly: GCA_036824235.1. Taxonomy (GTDB): domain Bacteria; phylum Actinomycetota; class Thermoleophilia; order Gaiellales; family Gaiellaceae; genus JAIBJN01. The sequence goes on from DAITAN010000002.1 coordinate 922, forward strand.
GGACCACGCCGCGCTCACGCAGACGGAGAACGTCTCCGACGACTGGGCGCTTCTCGCCGTGCAAGGCCCGGAGGCCCTCGAGCGGCTGGGCGTCGAGGTGGAGCCGTTCACGTTTCGCGAGGACGTCGACGTCCTCGGGGTCCGGTGCCTGGTCGCCGGCACCGGCTACACGGGCGAGCGCGGCTGCGAGGTCGCGTGCGCGCCTGCCGAAGCGGTGCGGCTCTGGGACGCGATCCTCGAGCGCGGGATCGTCCCATGCGGTCTCGGGGCGCGCGACACCCTGAGGCTCGAGGTCTGCTACCCGCTGCACGGCAACGACATCACCCCCGAGCGGACGCCGATCGAGGCCGGCCTCGGCTGGGCCTGCTCGCTGGCGAAGGAGTTTCCCGGGGTGGAGCGACTGCGGCGCCAGAAGGAGGAGGGGCCGGAGGAGAAGCTCATCGCCTTCGTCATGGAGGACGCGGGCATCCCACGGACCGGGATGCGATTCGAGGAGGGCGGCACGGTCACCTCCGGGACGCTCTCGCCGACCCTCGGCAAGAGCATCGGCCTCGGCTACGTCTCGGCTCGCCGCGCGGAGGCGGGGACGGAGCTCACCGTTGACCTCCGCGGCCGTCCGCGCCGCGCGCGTATCGTCCCGAAGCCGTTCTACAAGCGAGAGGAGGGCTAGTGGCCGCGGAAGAGAGCTACCCCGACGAGCTTCGCTACCACCCCGAGCACGACTGGGCCCGTGTCGACGGCGACGAGGCCACGCTCGGGATCACGTGGTTCGCGCAAAACGCGCTCGGAGACATCGTTCATTTTGAGGCGCCCGAGCAGGGCACGACGATCGCCAACGGCGAGAGCTACGGCGAGGTGGAGTCGGTCAAGGCCGTGTCCGATGTGATCGCGCCGCTCTCCGGCGAGATCGTCGAGGTCAACGCGAAGGTCGTCGAGGAGCCCGAGACGATCAATGAGGACCCGTACGGCAAGGGTTGGCTCGTTCGTGTCCGCCTCTCGGACCCGGCGGAGCTCGACGCCCTGCTCGACGTCGGCGCCTACCGCAAGCTCCTCGAGAGCCTGTGAGCCACCTCTCACTTACCGACGCCGACCGCGAGGCGATGCTCGCCGCCGTCGGCGTTGCCTCGGTCGAGGAGCTCTTCCGCGACATCCCGGAAGGCGTCCGCTTCGACCGCGAGCTCGACATCGACCGTGCGCTCTCGGAACCGGAGATCGTGGCCCACCTGACCGAGCTGGCCGAGCGCAACGTGGACACCGGGAGGGAGCTGTCCTTCCTGGGCGCAGGAATCTACGACCACTACGTCCCGGCGGTCGTCGACGCCGTCCTCGCGCGCGGGGAGTTCCTGACCGCGTACACGCCGTACCAGCCCGAGATGAGCCAGGGCGTCCTCCAGGCCATCTTCGAGTACCAGACGGCGATCTGCGAGCTCACAGGACTGGACGTCTCGAACGCTTCCGGCTACGACGGCACGACCGTGGCCGCAGACGCGTGCTTCGTCGCGAAGCACGCGACCGGCCGCTCGAAGGTCGTCCTCTGCGAGACCGTGCATCCCCAGGTACGCCAGGTCGTCAAGACCTATGCGCCGGGCTTCGGTCTCGAGATCGTCGAGGTCGCCCACGACGGGGGCGTGACCGACCCGGACGAGCTCGCCAAGGCCGCGGCCGACGCGGCCTGCGTCATCTTTCAGCAGCCGAACTTCTTCGGCTGCCTCGAGCCGGCGCCGGACCTGGCCTCGGTGGCGAACGACGCCGGGGCGCTGCCGGTCGCGCACGTCGACCTCGTCTCGCTCGGTGTGCTCGAGCCGCCGGGTGGATACGGATGCGCGCTGGCGATCGGCGAGGGACAGGGTGCGGGGAACTTCCAGTCCTACGGCGGCCCGCACTACGGATTCCTCGCAGCGCGGTCCGACCTCGTCCGCCGCATGCCCGGACGCATCGTCGGGGAGACGACGGATCTCGAGGGCGAGCGTGGCTATGTCTTGACGCTGCAGACGCGCGAGCAGCACATCCGGCGCGAGAAGGCGACCTCGAACATCACGACGAACCAGACGTTGCTCGCGCTCGCCGGCCTCGTCCACCTGTCCTGGCTGGGCCCGCAGGGGTTGCGCGAGCTGGGGGAGACCTGCATGAGCCTCGGCGAGTACGCGAAGGAGCGTCTCGGTCTTCCGCTGGTGTTTCCGGATCGGACAACGTTCAAAGAGTTTGCCGTCCGCGTCGGACGAAGCGCGACGGATGTCATCCGCGACGCGCGGGCCCAGGGAGTCCACCCGGGCTACGCGCTCGGCCGCGACTACCCGGGGCTGGACGACGCGCTGCTGGTCGCCGTGACGGAGAAGCGAACGCCGGAGGACATCGACCGGCTGGCGGAGGTACTTCGCGAGGTGGCACGGTGAAGCTGATCTACGAGAAGTCGAAGACGGGCCGGCGCGCAAGCTCGCTTCCTCGCTACGACCTTCCGAACGCCGAGGTGCCGGAGGAGCTTCGCCGCAGGATGCCACCGCGCCTGCCCGAGATCTCGGAGCCGGAGCTCGTCCGCCACTTCACCGCGCTCGCGGACCGCAACTTCGGCGTGGACACCGGCTTCTATCCGCTCGGGTCCTGCACGATGAAGCACAACCCGCGCGTGAACGAGCGCGTCGTGAACCTGCCCGGCTTCCGCGATCTCCACCCGTACCAGGAGGAGGAGGCGTCTCAGGGCGCGCTCGAGCTCATGTGGCGCCTGCAGGAGATCCTGGCCGAGGTCTGCGGGCTGCACGCGGTCTCGCTCCAGCCCGCCGCGGGTTCGCAGGGCGAGCTCACTGGCCTGATGCTGATGCGTGCGTACTTCGCCGACCGGGGAGAGGCGGAGCAGCGTCGGGTCGTCATCACCGCGGACACGGCCCACGGCACGAACCCGGCCAGCGTCGCCATGGCCGGCTTCGAGCTCCAGAAGGTGGGGACGGACGAGCGCGGCAACCTCGACCTGGACGACCTCCGCGCGAAGGTCGACGGCCGGACGGCGGGCCTCATGCTCACGAACCCTTCGACACTCGGCCTCTTCGACGAGCACATCGCCGAGGTGTCCGAGATCTTCCACGACGCCGGTGCGCTCCTCTACTACGACGGGGCGAACCTGAACGCCGTCTGTGGGATCTCCCGGCCCGGCGACATGGGCTTCGACATCGTTCACATCAACCTCCACAAGACCTTTTCGCAGCCCCACGGCGGGGGCGGGCCCGGAGGCGGCCCGATCGCGGTTCGCGAAATCCTCGAGCCGTTTCTCCCGGTGCCCGCGGTCGTCCGCGAGGGCGAGGGATTCCGACTCGACCACGACCGGCCGAAGACGATCGGCAAGGTTCGCGGGTTCTGCGGCCCGTTCGGGGTCTTCGTTCGCTCGTACGCGTATATCCGGGCCTACGGGCCCGGGCTGCGGGAGATGTCCGAGGCGGCTGTGCTCAACGCCAACTACCTGCTGGCGCGCCTGAGAGACGTCTACGACCTTCCGTTCGACCGGCTCTGCATGCACGAATTCGTGCTGTCGGCCTCGAATCTGAAGCGCGAGCATGGCATCACGGCGCTCGACGTCGCGAAGCGGCTCATGGACCACGGGTTCCACCCGCCGACGATCTACTTCCCGCTGATCGTCCCGGAGGCGCTCATGATCGAGCCGACGGAGACCGAGGCCAAGGAGACGCTCGACGCGTTCGTCGAAGCCATGCGTGCGATCGCCGCCGAGGCGGCGACCGATCCGCAGGCGATCAAGGACGCTCCGCACCGGCGGCCGGTCCGTCGGCTCGACGAGGTGAAGGCCGCCAAGCGCGCGGTCGTCAAGTTCGGTTTCGACGAGCATCCCGATCTCGGCCCCGCGAAGAGCGAGGCCGGCGGCGAAGCCATCGAGGCAGCGAAAGGCGCGTGATCGGGGCCCGCGAGGAGATCGGGGCGCGCGTCGACGCCCTCGCTCTCACGCACGAGGGTGACGACTTCGTCGCTGCCGTGCGCAGGCTCGCGGGCGAGCTCGACGATGCAGACAAGGCCGAGCTCCAGCAGGTCCTCCTCGAGCGGGCTGCGGACGAGGAGGACTTCCAGAAGGCCGTCCGCCAGCGGTTTGCGGAGAAGGGATGGACCCGGCGGACGCTCGCGAAGATCGAGCGCAGGTGGAGAGACGACCGCGCGGACACCATCGCGGCGGCGCTCGAGTCGGGCAAGGACGAGGAAGTCGAGCGCGAGGTCGAGTCGCTGCGCCAGGAGCCCGGCCGGGCGGCGCTCGTCCTGGACGAGCTCTCCCGGCACAACAGCGCTCGCGTGCGGGTATGGGTTCCGGCCGTCGCCGCCGAGATCCTCGGGGACGGCGGAGCACGCTTGATCCTCTCGCTGACCCGCGACCGTGACCGCACGGTGCGCGACGCGGCGGTCGAGGCGCTCTTCGAGCTCGGGCCCGAGTCTGCCGCTCCTCTCGCACCCGACCTGCGCCGGCGGCTTCAGTCGGCCGAGGCAGGCGAGCGCATGGCCGCGATGTGGGGGCTGGCCGCGCTGGGTGACGACGCGTCGCTCCGCGTAGTTAGCGGCCGCGCGGAGTCGGCGGAGACGCAGGGCGAGAGAAGCGTCGCGCGCGCGGCGGCCCTCGTCCTGCGCGAGGACGAGGGCGCGATCGTCGAGGGCCTCCGCCGCCACGAGCACGAGGACGTGCCCGCGCTGGCGGTTGCAGCCCGCATGCTCGGAACCGAAGCGTCGATCGCAGCCCTGCGCACCGCGGCAGCCGAGTCGCCGGACGACGAATGCCGGTCAGCGTGCAGGGTCGAGCTCGAAATGCTGGGGGACGGCTCGTGATGGATGTCCGCAACCGCGAACAGGCGGACGCCTTCACCACGCTCGACGGCTCGACGATTCGCGTCCTGCTGGATGCCGGCCTGGGCGGCGCCCGGGAGCAGAGCCTTGCCGAGGCGAGTCTCCCGGCGAACGGGTCGACCCAGCGCCACTACCACGCGCGCACGGAGGAGATCTACGTCGTCCTGGAGGGCTCGGGCGAGATGGAGGTCGATGGCGACCGGCGGCAGGTCGCGGCCGGGGACGCGATCCTCATCCCGTCCGGTGCGTGGCACGAGATCCGTGCTGACGCGGACGCCGAGCTTCGCTTCCTCTGCTGCTGCGCTCCGCCGTATTCCGACGCGGACACGTTCTTTGAGTGAGCTCCTCACAGCGGTGTACAGCGGCGACCAGGCGCGGATCGACGAGCTTCTCGCAGGCGGCCCCGAGCTCGACGTCTTCGAGGCGGCGGCACTTGGACGCGTCCAGCGCCTGGAGGAGCTGCTCGACTCAGATCCGGGCCTCGTGGCCGCCTGGGCCGACGACGGGTTCACACCACTTCATCTGTCGGCGTTCTTCCGCCACCCGGAAGCGGCCCGACTGCTGGTCGAGCGCGGAGCGCTCGTCGACGTCGTCGCGCGCAACGACGACCTGCAGGTGACGCCGCTGCAAAGCGCCGCTGCATCGCGCGAGGAGGAAACGGCGGCTCTCCTGCTCGAGCGCGGCGCGGATCCGAACGTCCAGCAGCGCGGCGGGTACACGGCCCTCCACGCGGCCGCCCAGAACGGCGACGAGCCGCTCGCCGAGCTCCTGCTCGTCCACGGCGCCGACCCGGCCATTGCTGCCGACGACGGTCGCACGGCCGCCGACTTCGCTCGCGACGGCGGCCACGAAGGCCTCGCCGAGCGGCTCGCGCCGGCTTGAGCCTGCGCCTGGCCTCCCAGCCTCGCGTCTAACTCTCGGGGCCCGCGCCCTCCACCCGCTCCCGAGCGTAGCGTTCTCGGACGCGCGTGTTGCGCGCGGATCGTGCCGAGTGTGTCGCGGGTCGTGCCGGAAGGTGCGCGCCTAGCGGGTCGCGGCGAGCTGGCCGCAGGCGGCGGCGATATCGCGGCCGCGGGTCAGGCGGACCGTGGTCGGCACCCGGGCGCCGCGGAGCGTCGCCGCGAACGCGTCGATCGCCTTGCGCGACGAGCCGTCGAATGCGCCGGTCGGGTTGTAGGGGATCAGGTTCACCTTGAACTCCTTGGAGCCCAGCGTGCTGGCGAGCGCGCGGGCCTGTTCCACCCGGTCGTTGACGCCGGCGAGCATCACGTACTCCACGAACACCTTGCGCCGCCGTAGGGCCACGTACCGACGGCATTCCGCGAGCACGTCGTCGAGCGGATAGCGGTCGTTGACGGGCATGAGCTTCGAGCGCAGCGCCGGGTCGGCGGCGTGCAGGGAGAGCGCGAGGCGGATCGGCTCCTCGACCTCGTCGACGAAGCGCCGCAGCCCGGGCAGCCAGCCGACCGTCGAGATGGTCGTCCGGCGATGTGTGATCCCGAGATCGGGGAGGAGGCGCGCAGACGCGACGACGTTGTCGAAGTTGAGCATCGGCTCGCCCATGCCCATGAAGACCGCATGGTCGACCGTCTCGCGACGTCGAAAGTGCAGCGCCTGGTCGAGGATCTCCCAGGGCGTGAGGTTGCGGCCGAAGCGCATTGCACCCGTGGCGCAGAACGTGCACGTGAGCGGACAACCCGACTGGGAGGACAGGCAGAGTGAGCGCCGGCCGTCGCGGTAGCGCATGAGCACCGTCTCGACCGGATGGCCGTCCGTGGTGCGGAAGAGCGCCTTCACGGTGCCGTCCTGCGAGTGCGCTTCGTCGGCCAGGGTGAGCGTGGAGAACGGGACGCTCGACTCGAGGTCGCGCCGCAGCTCGGCCGGGAGATTCGTCATCGCCTCGTAGCCGGCCGCGCCGCGCGCGGCCCACCCCCATACCTGTCCGCTGCGGTACGAGGGTTCGTCCCGCGCAGCCAGTGCTCCTTTCACCTGCTCCAGGTCCATGTGCCTCACGGTAACCGCCCGAACGGGTGATGCGGCGAGGTCGGGCGCTGTCGATAAAATGATTAACGATGTTAACTATCTCTGATCCGATCACGATCGCGAACGGGCTACGGCCGACCCTCCTGCACCTGGGCCGCCGCCTTCGCCGCGAGCTGGCGCCGCTCGGGATCACCGGCGGGCAGGCTGCGCTGCTCTGGGCGATCCGCTCCAATCCAGGCATCGGCGTCCGTGGCCTCGCCGACCTCGAAGGCGTGTCGACACCGGCGATGAGCGCCTACGTCGACCGGCTCGAGGCGGCTGGCCTCGTCCGCCGCCGCCGCTCGGAACTCGATCGCCGCCGCGTCCAGCTCGAGGTGACCGAGCTCGGTCTTCGCGTCTTGCGCTCGGCAAGGAGCCGGCGAACGGCCTGGCTCGCAGACCGCCTCCGGCGGCTCGAGCCCGAGGAGCGCGAGAGCATCGAGGCCGCACTGCCTGCGCTGAACAAGCTGCTCGAGGACCCCGCGTGACGGCAGCGTTCCTGCGCGCCCAGCGACGCACCTGGTCGAGCCTCCGCAACCACCGCAACTATCGGATCTTCTTCGCGGGCCAGGTCGTCTCGGTCACGGGGACGTGGATGCAGAACATCGCAGCCGCGTGGCTCGTCCTCACGCTCACCCACTCGCCTGTCGCCGTCGGCGTCCTCATGCTCTGCCAGTTCCTGCCCGCAACCGCGCTCGGGCTCGTCGGCGGGGTTATCGTCGATCGGCTGGACGTGCGGCGGGTGGTCATCGTCACCCAGGCGGCTTCGATGGTCTTCGCGAGCGTCCTGGCCGGCCTGACCCTGGGCGGGGTCATCGAGGTCTGGCAGGTCTACCTCCTGACCTTCCTGCGCGGAGTCTCGCTCGTCTTCGATCATCCGGCCCGCCAGCAGCTCACGTTCCAGATGGTCGGCCGCGACGAGCTTCCGAACGCCGTCGCGCTCAACTCCGGGCTCTTCAACGGCACGCGCGTGATCGGGCCGGCGCTCGGAGGGGCGGTGATCGCGACCGCCGGGGTCGGGGCGTGCTTCCTGCTCAACGCCGCGAGCTTCGTCGCGGTGCTCGCCAGCCTTGCGCTCATCCGTCCGCGCGACCTCGTTCCGCTCGATCGCGGCGACGTCCGGCCGACGCTGATCCGAGGGAGCCGCGAGGCCCTCGCGTTCCTCCGCCAGGTCCCGGCAGCCGGGATGGTGCTCGGCCTCGTCCTGCTGGTGACCACGCTGTCGTTCAACTTCAACGTGCTGCTGCCCGTTCTCGCGGCGAAGACGCTCGATGAGGGCCCGGAGGTCTTCGGCATCATCACGGCCTTCTTCGGAGCCGGGGCGCTGATCGGCGCGCTCACGGCCGCCTCCATCTCCCGCGCGAGCCCGAAGATCCTGCTCGCGGGCACCGCGGCCTTCGGCGTCGCGCAGCTCGCGCTCGCGCCGCAGACGACGCTCGTCGGCGCGGCGCCGTTCCTCTTCGCCGCCGGGATTGCCTTCACCCTCTGGACGTCCAATGCCAACGCCACGCTCCAGCTCGCCACGCCCGACCGGCTGCGCGGCCGCGTCATGGGTCTCTACTACTTCGCGTTCAACGGCGCCGGCCCCGCCGGCGGAATGCTGGCCGGCTGGCTTGCGGCGACCGGCGGAACCGCGCTTGCGTTCACCGTCGCCGGCGCGTCCGCGGTCGTCGTGTCGACGCTTGCATTCATGGTGCTCGGAAGGCGTTCCGAGCGGCGCCGTCTGGCCTCGCGGCCAGGTACCGTGAGCGCGTGATCGACCTCCGCACGGACACGCTGACGCAGCCGACCCAGGGGATGCGCCGGGCGATCGCCGAGGCGGTCGTCGGCGACGAGCAGAAGCGCGAGGACCCGACCGTGATCGCGCTCGAGGAACGGGGCGCAGCGCTCCTCGGCCAGGAGGAGGCGGTGTTCGTCCCCACGGCCACGATGGCGAACCAGATCGCTCTCCGCGTGCTTTCCGAGCCCGGGGACGAGGTGCTCGCCGAAGAGCTCGCGCACATCTTCCGTTACGAGCTGGGCGGGCCGGCCGTTCACTCCGGCCTGGTCATGAAGCCCATCCGGACGGAGGACGGGCGCTTCGGCCCCGAACAGATCCGTGACCTGGTCAATCCGCCCGCCGACCTGCACATGGCGCCGACGAAGGTGCTGTGCCTCGAGAACACGCACAACGCCGGCGGCGGTCGCGTGTGGCCGCTGGCGCAGGTGCGCGAGGTCGTCGCCGAGGCGAGGACGCACGGGCTCTCCGTCCACCTGGACGGCGCACGGCTCATGAATGCCTCGGTCGCCGGCGGCACGCCGGCGGAGGATTACGGACGGGAGTTCGACACCGTCGCGCTCTGCCTCTCCAAGGGCCTCGGGTGCCCGCTCGGCGCTCTCGTCGCCGGCTCGACTGAGCGCATGGCGAAGGCGCGCCGGTTCAAGCACCTCTTCGGCGGCGCGATGCGCCAGGCCGGGATCGTGGCCGCGGCCGGGCTGTACGCCCTCGACCACCACGTCGAGCGGCTCGCCGACGACCACGCCAACGCCCGGCGTCTGGCCAAGGGCCTCGCAGCCGCCGGGTTGACCGTCGACGAGGAGCAGGTGGAGACCAACTTCGTGCTCCTCGACGCCGGGGCACTTGGCCTCGGCGCCGACGAGGCAGTCGCGCGCATGCGTGCCGGGGGCGTGCTGCTGTCCTTTGCCTCCCGCCGGAACGTCCTGCGCGCGGTGACGCACCTCGACGTCACCGCAGAGGACGTCGAGCGCGCGATCGAGCTGATCCCTCAGTCGCTGGCCGGCGCGCCGCGGGCCGCCGACCTGGCCGCCGACGCACCGACGCCCTACTAGGGCGCCCACCTTCCAAGAGGGAAACCGCTTTCCGTTCCGCCGCGTAGTGCCGAGCGGGGGAGAAGGGAGGCAACGGAGACCGCGTCCAGCGCGGCACGAGCCGCACTTCGTCCGTCGCAGTGAGTCGAAGTCATTCCCTGGAGGAGGAGAGATGAGTGCACATCGCATGAGCCGGCGGCTGACGCTGCTGGCGGTTCTCGGTGCGCTGGTCCTGCCGCAGACGGCAGTGGCCCAGACGGGACCGCCCGAGGTGCTCGACCCCGAGCTTGCCGTCCGCACGGTGACGCTCGGCCTGAGCCAGCCGACCGGGATGGCCTTCATCGGCGAGAACGACATCCTCGTCAACCAGAAGGCCAACGGGCAGGTTCGCCGGGTGATCAACGGCGTCCTGCAGCCCGATCCCGTGCTCGACCTGGCCGTCAACTCGAACTCGGAGCGCGGCCTGCTCGGCATGGCGCTCGACCGCAGGTTCCGCGTCAACGGGTGGGTCTACCTGTACTGGACCGAAAGCTCGATCGGCGCCGATACCGCCGTGAATGGCAACGTCCCGCTGCTCGGCAACCGTGTCGACCGCTTCGTCTGGGACGGCTCGAAGCTGACGTTCGAGCAGAACGTGATCATGCTCCGGGCCGCGCAGCCGGCGGTGCCTGCGACGCCCGGGCCCGCCCAGGGCGCCGCGGGGAACCACGACGGCGGCGTGCTTCGCGTGGGGCCGGACGACGGGAAGCTCTACATCTTCATCGGCGACACCGGCCGCCGCGGCTGGAACCAGAACCTCCGCTGCGGGCCGGCGACGTTCTATAACTGCCCGCCGGCGACCCCGGTGGCGGATGACATCTTCGGCGGCCCGATGCCGGACGACGCCCACTTCACCGGCGTGGTCATCCGCGTCAACCCGGACGGCACGGCGCCGCGCTGGAACCCGTTCTACGACTACGGCGCCGAGGTCGGCGGCGAGGTCGGGGAGAACATCCAGAAGATCTATGCATACGGCTTCCGGAACGGGTACGGCATGGCGTTCGATCCGCGGGGCCACCGGCTCTGGGAAGCCGCGAACGGCGACGACACCTTCAGCGAGCTGGAGGTCGTCGAGGCCGGCATGAACTCGGGCTGGATCCAGCTCATGGGCCCGGCGTCGCGCGTTTCGCAGTTCAAGACGATCGAGACGACCCCGGGACCGACCAACGACCCGTTCGCACCGAACGGCTACGTCGGGCTCCAGCAGAACCGCTGGCCGCCGTCGAACCTCGCCGACACGACCGCCGAGGCGATGTCGCGCCTGCAGATGTACCCGGGCGCGCACTACAGCGACCCCGAGCTGTCCTGGGTCTACGAGGTCGGCCCGGCCGCGATCGGCTTCCTCGAGGGCAAGGGCCTTGGGAACGAGTACGCCAGCGATCTGTTCATGGGCGGCTCCCGGAGCTTCCTCGAGGGAGGCCACCTGTTCCGCTTCGAGCTGACCTCGAACCGGAAGGGCATCGACGTCAGCGGCGACTCGCGGCTTGCGGACCTCGTCGCCGACAACACCGGCAAGTGGAACATCGTCGAGAGCGAGAGCCTGCTCTTCGGGCGGAACTTCGGGATCGTCACCGAGATCCTCACCGGCCCGAACGGCAACCTCTTCCTCCTGTCGAACCAGGCAGGCGCGATCTACGAGATCTACCGGCCCTAGGGGGCCTGGGGCAAGGATGAGGGGCGCGGGAGCGATCCCGCGCCCCTCATTCGTTTCGGCTACTCGTACTGGAGTGCCTGGAGCGGGTTGAGCCGAGCGGCACGCCGCGCCGGGAAGATGGCGGCGATGATGCCGACGATCACCGCGGCGATCGCGAACACGATCACCTGTCCGACCGGCACGGCGAAGTCGATGAAGTCGACGCGCCAGACGAGCAGGCCCGCGAGGACGATGCCGAGCACGATGCCCAGCACCGCTCCGATTAGCGCGGTGATCACGCTCTCGTAGCGGATCATGCGGCGAACCTGGCGCCGCGTCATGCCGATCGCACGCAGCATGCCGAGCTCGCGCGTCCGCTCGAAGACCGTGAGCACGAGCGTGTTGACGATCCCGAAGAGGCTGACGACCACGGAAAGCGCCAGGAGCACGTAGAGGACGTTCAGGATGTTGTTGAGGAAGGCGACCTGGTTGTCCTTGAACTCCTCGCGCGTCTGCGCCTTGGCGTTCGGGAACTCCTCCAGAGACGTCTCCAGCGCCGTGGTGTTCGCGGCGGTCACGCCGCCGTCCATGTCCACGAAGGAGTAGAGGTTCTGCGGCTGGTCGTAGTTCGCATCGAACGTCTCGCTCGAGAAGGTGACGTTCCCGAACGGCGAGCCGCCCGCGGGCGGGTCGAAGATGCCCTTGACCGTGAGATCGAGCTTCTTGCCAGCCGGGGTCGTGATTGAGATCGGCGAGCCGACGGTCAGGTTGTGGTCGTCGGCGAAGTCCTCGTCGACGAAGGCGCCGTTCGCTCCGAGCTCTTCGAAGACCGCCTGCGAGCCGTCTGTCCAGTCGAGGTTGATCGAGGCGCCTGCGTTGGGCGTCACGGCCGTCACGAAGCTCGCCTCGCCGTAGACGAGCGCCTCGCCGGTGCGGACGCTGGCGACATCCTCCGCTCCCGGCGTGTTCGACGCACTCTGGGCGGCATCGATCGGGATCGGCGAGAAGTTGTTCTGAGCGGTGATCGCATAGTCGGCGACGAAGATCTCGTCGACGGCGTCCGTGAAGGTCGAGCGGATGCCCTGCCCGAGCACGGCGACCAGCGTGACCAGTGCGAGGCCGATCATCAGCGCTGCGGCAGTCGAGGCCGTTCGCTGTGGGTTCCGCTTCGCGTTGCCCCGCGCGAGCTTGCCCGAGGCTCCGCCGATCTTGGCCGCCGGCCAACCGAGGGCCGTCGCCAGCGCCGGGACGAGCTTCGAGGCGAACAGGGCCACTCCGAAGAAGATCAGCAGTGCTCCGAGGCCCATGAAGAGAAGGATTTGGGTCGTCTCCAGGCCGCGTCCGAAGAGCCCGAAGAGCAACGCTGCGAAGCCGAGGGCCGTGATGGCGATGGCGCCGATCGTGCGGAAGCGTGCGAAGCGGGACTCCGGAAGCGTGGCGCCCTCGCGCACGGCGGCGATCGGCGGCACCCGGGTCGCGCGGATCGCCGGACGCAGACTGGCGATGAGCGTCACGATGATCCCGACGAGCAGGGCCACGACGATGGTGCGGGTCTGGAAGAGAAGTCCGGTGTTCGGGAGGGTGAACCCGACCAGGTCGAAGAGCCAGAAGAGGAGCTTGGCGAGGCCGAGCCCGAGAAAGAGCCCGATCACCGATGCGATGACCCCGACGACGAGCGACTCCACGATGATCGAGCTCAGCACCTGCCGGCGCGATGCACCGATCGTCCGCAACGTCGCGAACTCGCGCGTGCGCTGCGCGATCGTGATCGAGAGCGAGTTCGCGATCACGAAGGAGCCGACGAAGAGCGCGACGCCCGCGAACACGAGCAGGAACGTCTGCAGGAAGGAAATGAACTCGTCGGTGTCTTCGGCGTCGCTGCGGGCCTGTTCCGCTGCCGTCTGTACTTCGGTATTGGCCGGCAAGATGGGCTGGAGCTTCTGGACGAGCTCATCGTCCGAGACCCCGGACTGCGCGGCGACCGCGATCTCGTCGAGCTTGCCCTCCTTGTCGAAGATGCGCTGGGCCGTCGGAAGGTCGAACCCGGCGAGCGTCGCACCGCCAATCGTGGAGACGGAGCCGAACCGGACGAAGCCGGAAATCGTCAGGTCCTGAACACGTCCGGCGCCTTGGATCCCGACGGCGTCTCCGAGCTTGAAGTCTTCCTTGTCGGCGGTGGCCTGGTCGATGACGACCTCGTTGTCACCCGGCCAGGCGCCGTCGACGAGCTGAAGCGGATTGAAGCGGCTGTCGCCGTCCGCGATCGAGAATCCGAGATTTGGGGCGCCGCCGTAGACGATCGCCTTGCCGTCCTCGCCGATGATCTGCGCCTCGCCGTCGACGCTTCCCTCGGCAGCGGCAACATCCGGCGCGCCGCGCACCTCGTCGAGGAGCGACTCGTCGAACGAGGGAGCCGTAGCGCCGCTCCCCTCCGTCAAGTCGAAGGCCGACTTGCCGCTGATCACCGCGTTCGATCCCTGGCGGCTGTCGCTGAAGATGTTGTCGAACGCGCGGTCGATCGAATCGGTGAGGACGTACGTCCCGCTGACCATGGCAACGCCGAGCACGATGGCGACGGCCGTCAGCGTGGCGCGGAGCTTGCGCCCGAGCAGACCCCTGAGCGCAACCCGGATCACAGCCGGCTCACTTCCTCCATCGTCTCGAGCACGTCGTGGGCGGTCGACTTTCCGAGCTCCCTGACGATCAGGCCGTCGGCGAGGAACAGCGTCCGGTCGGCGATCGCGGTGGCGTTCGGATCGTGCGAGACCATGACGAAGGTCTGGCCGAGGTTCTCCACGGACTCACGGAGGAGCGCGAGGATCTCCTGGCTCGTCGTCGAGTCGAGGTTGCCGGTCGGCTCGTCCGCGAAGACGACCGTCGGCTTGGACACGAGGGCGCGCGCGATCGCGACGCGCTGCTGCTGCCCGCCCGAAAGCTCGGAGGGCCGGTGGCTCTTCCGGTCGGAGAGGCCGACTCGCTCGATGACGGAATCGGCCCAGTCCCTGTCGATCTTGCCGCCGGCGAGCTCGAGCGGGAGCACGATGTTCTCCTCGGCGGTCAGCATCGGGAGGAGGTTGAAGAACTGGAAGACGAAGCCGATGTGCTCGCGGCGGAGCTTCGTCAGCTCGGTGTCTCCGAGCTTCGCTATCGGCGTGCCGTCGATCGCGACCTCTCCCTCGGTCGGGCGGTCGAGGCCCGCGAGGATGTGCATGAGGGTCGACTTGCCCGAGCCCGAGGGGCCCATGACGGCGGTGAGCTTGCCGCGCTCGACGTCCAGCGAGACGCCGCAGAGGGCTCTCACCGCGGTATCGCCCTCGCCGTAGACGCGGACGACATCGTGCGCCGTGACGACGGCGCCGTTACTGCCTTGTTCTGACTGCTGGGTGTGTTCGGTCTCCATGGCCGTCACTCTACGGACCTCCTGGGCGCTTGGGTGCGACCATGGTTCCAGCGGCCGGAGGCCGTCCGCAATGAGGTGAGCGCGAGCCCTGAGGTGGGGTTAACCGAACCCCCGGGGCGCGTGGCGCTACTCGAAGCCGGCGCGGTCGCCGACCGCGAAGAAGCCGATCGCCACGGCGATGTAGGCCGCGATCAAGGCGTACCCGCGCCAACGTGTCGAGTAGCCGCCGGAGAGGAGGGCCGCCGTGAGGGCGACGGATCCGGCGACGGCGATGATCTCGACGGGCCGGAACGCGAGCGAGAGGGGCTCGATCAGCCACGAGAGGAGCGCGACCGCGGGGATGAGGAACACGGCCACCTGGGCGCTCGAGGCCAGAGCGATCTCCGCCGCCAGCTTGAGGTTCCCGCGGTGGGCGACCACCACGGCGCCGCCGTGCTCGGCGGCGTTCCCCACGATGGCGACGATGACCGCCGCGACGAAGAACTCCGACAGGCCCAGCTCGTCCGCGAAGACCTCGAGCGTGTGGACGAGGGTCTCCGCGACGAACGCCGTCACGACAGTGGCACCGGCTAGCACGACCAGGGAGAGGCGCAGCGACCATGCGGCCATCCGGCTCGCCTCGTCGGAGACGTGCAGGCTTCGGTGACGGCGCAGCGAGATCCACGTGACGACGAGGTAGATGATCAGGAGGGCGATCGACACCGGCACCGAGAGCACCGCCAGCGAGTGGCGGTCAGGGTCTCCCTCCCAGCCGGGAATCGAGGGGATGAGGAAGAGCAGGACGGCGATCGCAACCAGCGCGAACGAGGTCAGGCTCGACTCGCGGTCGAGCCGTCCCGACCCGCCGAAGACCAGCGAAAAACCGAGCACGAGCAGGAGGTTTCCGATCACGCTCCCCGTCAGCGACCCACGGACGACCTCGGTCAGCCCCTCGTTCACCGCGATCAGGGCGATGATCAGCTCGGGCGCGTTGCCGAAGGTCGCGTTCAGGAACCCGCCGATCCCCGGCCCGGTGTGGTGCGCGGCGTGCTCGGTCGCCTCGCCGATCAGCCAGGCCAGCGGGATCAGCGCCGCGGCCGCGAGCACGAAGAGTGCCATGTCGCCGACCTCGGTTGTGCGGTCGATGATCACGACGGCCGGCCCGAGGGCGAGCAGGGCGTAGAGAACCTTCCGGATCACGGCCGGGCGCACCCTAACTAACCTCTGACGCGTGCTGCGCGCGGTGCTCTTCGACTGGGGGGACACCCTCTTCCACTTCGCCTACGACGAAACGCTGCTCGAGGCCGGGTGGGAGGCTGGCCTCGCCACCCTCGAGCGCGACGGGCTCCCGGAGCCCGACGAAACGGCGGCCCGCTTCCGGGAGCAGTACCTGCCGCTGCTCTTCGTGCCGGGCTCGGTGGACGAGGTCGAGTACCCGGGGATGATCCGCGAGCTGCTCGAAGGCTTCGGGGTCGAGGTCGACGACGACGCTCTCGACCGTTTCCTCGCGGCCGAGCACGCAGCCTGGGAGCCTGCGCGCCAGATGGGAGCGCAGACCCACGCGCTTCTCGACTCGCTTCGCGACCGCGGGCTCGCGACGGGGCTCGTCTCGAACGCGTTCGACCCGGGCTGGCTCCTCCACGGCGACCTGGAGCGGATGGGCCTCGCCGAGCGCCTCGACGCGGCCGTCTTCTCCTCGGAGATCGGCAAGCGCAAGCCGCACCCTGCCATCTTCGAGGCCGTCCTCTCGCGGCTGGAGGTCGCGCCCGAGGAAGCTCTGTTCGTCGGCGACCGCCGCTACGAAGACGTCCGCGGCGCGAAGGAGCTGGGCATGACGACCGTGCTCGCGCTCTGGTTTCGCGCGGACGACGACGAGCGCGGTCTCGAGCCCGACTTCGAGGCGTTCACGCCTATGGACGTCCTCAATGTCGTCCGACGCCTCACCAACGAGATCTGACGCCAGACAACGATCGGCCTACACCCCAACGGGTGGCATGTCAAGACTTGCGGGGGCGCCAAAGCCTGTCGACAATCCAGTGACAGAGCCTTGCGGCGACCACTGTTCACCGGAACCGAACTCCCGCTTCGGCCTCAGGAAGAGACCGAGTGTCGACGCTGCCGTGTGCACTGCGACAAGGTGGTCTATCCGTCCGCATGTGTCGAGCGCGCGTGCCCCTTCCTCTACGCGTACGAGGAGTGGGGACGCACCTACGTCGGCTGCATGCAGAAGGTCTACGCCGTCGAGATCGACCTCGACCTCCTCGACGAGGCGCGGGGGCGGAAGGGCGGGTTCGGCGCCGTTCGCGCTGTGCGCCAGCCGCTACCGATGTGCCGCGCCGAGGTCTCCAGCTGCTACGGGCACCGCGCGGACGAGCTCGGGTGCGTCAATCCCGAGTTTTTCGAGCTCCCCCGCGGGAAGCCGTCCTTCCGGGTCGTCGAGCAGAGCGACCAGGCCGCGTAGAGCCCGCCCAGCGCGCGTGCAGGTCCCTGAGCCGCTGGACCTCGGCCGCGTCGGGACCGCCCTTCGGCCCCGGCGTCTCCAGGATCGCCGGCAGCCCCTGGACGCGCGGATGTGCGAGAAAGGCGCCGAGGCCCTCGCCCATCTCGCCCTTGCAGATGTTCGCGTGGCGGTCGCGGTTGGACCCGAGCCCCGAATCGGCGTCGTTCACGTGGAGGCAGCGGAGGCGGTCGAGGCCGATGCGCCGGTCGACGTCCCCGAGCGTCTCGTCGACGACGTCCGGGTCGGTCACGTCCGTTCCGGACACCCAGAGGTGGCAGGAGTCGAGACAGAGGCCGAGCTTCGGATGCCCGTCGAGGCGGTCGAAGAGCGCGGCGAGCTCGTCGATCGAGCGTCCCATCGTGGCGCCGGTCCCCGCCGAGTTCTCGAGCAGGAGCCACGTTGGCCCCTGGCAGGCGGCGAGCGCCTCCTCGAGCGCCGGGGCCGCACGGTCGAGGCCCGCCTCGAACCCCGCGCCCAGGTGCGAGCCCACGTGGAGCACGACCCCGTCGGCGCCGATCGAACAGGCCACTCCGACCGTGTGGAGCAGCGTGGCGCGCGACTTCTCCCAGACCGTCTCGTCCGTGCCGCCCAGGTTGATCAGATAGAGCGCATGGCAGACGACCGCCTGGATCTCCTCCTCCTCGCGGCGCTCGCGGAAGCGCTTGATGTTCTCCTCCGGGTGGTTCGTCGGGCGCCAGGCGCGCGGGCTCTGAGTGAAGATCTGGACGGCATCGCACCCGCGCTCGACGGCCCGGTCGATTGCCGTGTGGATCCCACCGCTGGTGGAGACGTGGGCGCCGGCCAGCACGCGGCTATCGTAGTCGCGTGAGCGTCCGAGTCCGCTTCGCGCCGAGCCCGACCGGCTTCCTCCACATCGGGGGCGTCCGCACCGCGCTCTTCAACTGGCTCTTCGCCCGCCACCAGGGCGGCGAATTCCTCGTGCGGATCGAGAACACGGACACGAGTCGCGAGGTCGAGGAGTCGGTGGAGCAGATCCAGCGCTCGCTGCGCTGGCTCGGGCTCGACTGGGACGGCGAGCTCGCGTTTCAGCTGGACGGGCTCGACCGGCACCAGTCCGCAGCGCGGCAGCTCCTCGAGAGCGAGCACGCCTACGAGGACGACGGGGCAATCCGCTTCCGCATGCCCGACGAGGGCGCGACCGTATGGGATGACGCGATCAAGGGCCGGATCGAGTACCCGAACGAGAAGCTCGAGGACCTCGTGCTCCTGCGCTCGGACGGGCGCCCCACGTACAACCTGGCCGCTGCCGTCGACGACGCCGACTCGGCGATCACGCACGTGATCCGCGGCGAGGACCACGTCCCCAACACGCCGAAGCAGATCCGCATCCTCGAGGCGCTCGGGCGTCCGCTGCCGGTCTACGCCCACGTCCCCAACGTGATGGGCACGGACGGCAAGAAGCTCTCCAAGCGCCACGGAGCGGTCTCGGTCGAGGAGTTTCGCTCGCGCGGGTACGTCGCGCCGGCGCTCATGAACTACCTGGCGCTCCTCGGCTGGAGTTACGACGACAAGACGACGATCATGTCCCGCGACGAGCTCGTCGAGCGCTTCGGCCTCGAGCGGGTCGGCTCGAGCCCGGCGACCTTCGACTACGACAAGCTCGACTGGATGAACGGTGTCTACCTGCGCGAGATGGCGTCCGACGACTACGCCGCGGCGCTGGTTGCCTATCTCGACGAGATCGGCTTCGAGGGCGACGAGCAGACGATCCGTGCGTCCGCGCCTCTCGTGCAGGACAAGATCGCACGGCTCGAGGAATACCCGGGCTTCGCCGGGTTCCTCTTCGAGCGTCGCGAAGCTCCAGCCGAGCTCCTCGACGGCTCGGGCCCGGTGCTCGCCGAGGCGCGGGAGACGCTCGCCGCGGTCGACCCGTTCACGGCGGAGCCAATCGAGGCGGCGCTGCGCGGGCTCGCCGAGCGGCTCGGCAAGAAGCCGCGCGAGGCCTTCGGCCCCATCCGGGCGGCGGTCACGGGCTCGCGGATCTCGCCCGGCCTCTTCGAGAGCCTCGAGCTCCTGGGGCGGGACGAGTCGCTGGCGCGGCTCGAAGCCGCGCTCGCCGTCGCGGCCTAGGGCCGGTAGAGGACGAAGCCGCCGGCGAACAGAGCCAGGCCCGCGGCCCACACGGGCCACGCGGCAAGGACTGCGCCCGCGGTGAAGAGGAAGGCCCCGCCGATCACGAGGCCGGTCGCGATGATCGCCGAGAGCGACGGACGCTCGCGCGGCCGGCGCGGCGGGGTCGGCTCGGCATCGCCGTCGGAGTGGATCGGCACTGCCGTTCGCTCGAGCGCACGCAGGCGGGCCAGGCGGACGCGGAAGAGCGCCCCGCGCCATTCGGGGAGCAGCGGGTCGACGAAATCGACGTCTCCCAGCTCGAGCGCGTTGGCGACCTCGGCGGTCACGTCCCGGGCCTCCCCGAGCGCAGCAACCAGCTCGGCGTGCAAATGCTCAGCACCGCGGGGCGGATCGATCCCCACGGCGAGCTCGGCGGCGGCGTGGAGGCTGTACTGGAGCTGCGGAAGCTCGTCGATAAGGTCGTCGGTGACGGCGTCGGCAGGGGACTCCGCGACTCGCTCCAGACGCACGAGGGCAACCCCGACGTGCTCCCAGAGATGTGAGACGGCCACCGCGTAGCCTCTCGGCTCACCCCTACGAACCGTCCGCTCCATCCGCGGCCATCATACGCGGATACACTCGGCCTCGATGGACGGCCGGGCCCAGCGGCTGGTCATCGTCGCCGACGACGATGAGTCGATACGCCTCCTCTGCCGGGTGAACCTCGAGCTGGAGGGCTACCGGGTGCTCGAGGCGACGGGGCTCGCCGAGATCTCCCGCATCGCGGAGGAAGAGGAGGAGGTGGCGCTGGTCATCCTGGACATCCACCTCGGCCGGGAGGACGGGATCGAGGTCGCTCGGGCCGTCCGTGCCAGCCGTCCCGAGGTGCCGATCGCCTTCCTCTCAGGCAGCGTCGACTTCAGCGAACGGTCCGCCGCCGTCTCCGACGCTGCCATCCGCAAGCCGTTCACGCTCGAGGAGCTGATCGGGACCGTGCACCGGCTTGCGGGAGGGTCGCCTCCGTCTCGTCCGGCTCCGCCGCCGAGCCCCTGACTTCGTCCTCGACGCCGCGCACGTGGCCGCGCCAGCGCAGCGTGCCGAGCATCAGCAGGATGCAGCCGAAGCCGATCAAGACGTTCACGATCGTGACGACGAGCTGCTGACCGAAGCTGAAGGCGAGGATCGCCGACGACGAGGCGGCTCCGGAGAGGGCGAAGACCAGGATCGCCTGCTGCGTTCCCGCACCGCCCGGGGTGAACGGGAGCATCGTCGAGAGCCCGCCGATGACAAGCACGGCGAGCGTCGTCTTGGCGGTCGCGTCCACGTGGAAGGCGCGTAGGAAGAAGAACGTCGAGGCGATACGAGCGACCCAGCTCGCCGCCTGCCACGAGACCACCTCGCGGAAGTACGTCCGTCGGTCGCGGAGGATCGCGAAGCCGAGGGCGACCTTCTCCTTGAAATTCTTGACGTGCCGCGTCGCCCAGGCGATGAGCAGGATGAGCCCGCCAAGGAGGATGCTCCCGAAGAAGAAGGCCAGGCGCGGGTGCTCGACGACGAAGCTCCAGTCGAAGGCGCGGAGGTTGGGGAGGTCGGGCAGCCCGGGGAGGACGCCCATCTGGATCGCTACGAGGAAGAGCACCGACGCGACAACGAAGTCGAAGAGCGTCTCGACGACCAGGCTCGACGCGAGCGTGGGGTACGTGGAGCCGTCGACGCGGTTCTTGACCAGGTACAGCTTGACGACGTCGCCGCCGCGCGCCGGCACGATGGCGTTGACGCCGACGCCGGCGAGGTAAGAGCCGAAGACGGTCCGGAACGGAATCCTTGTGCCCGGATAGGCGGCGTGCAGGATGTTCTGCCACGCGCGCACCCTCAGCGTGAGGCGGAGCACCTGGAAGATGACGGCCAGGGCGAGCGCGCCCCAGGCCACGGCGGCGAAGGCCTTGAAGAACGCCTCGGAGGCGTCGAGAAAGGCACGAACGTCGTCCACGGGTTGACGATAGCGGCGGCCCTGGTCGGCCGAGGCGAACGTGGCGCTAGGCGGCGCGGGGCCCGGGCGGGCCCGGGGCGGCGAGGTGGTCGCTCAAGCGCTGGTAGAAGAAGCCGCCGAGGAGCAGTAGCGCGCCGACCGCGAGGAACGAGAGCGACCGGGCGAGCGAGCTGAGGTACGCGAGGTCGTAGAGAAACAGCTTGGCCAGGCTGATCCCGAAGAGGCCGAAGCCCGCCATGCGAATGGCGCGCGAGCGGCGCACGAGCCCGAGGGTTAGGAGCCCGAGCCCGATCGCGCCCCAGACGGCGCTGACGGCCGTGTGCCCTCGCTGGAAGTCCGTCTTGACGGAGGCCTGTGAGAGGAGCTCGGCCAGCTCGAGGACTCCGAGCGAGAGCGCGTAGAGGCTCAGGATCCCGGCCGCTGCAAACGCGATCGTGCGATACGTCGACTGCCACGACCGCAGGGCGCCGAGAAGTCCGGCGAGGGTGATCGTTTCGCTCCACGAGAAGTCCGGCCGCGAAGCGGGCAGCTCGTGCCGGGCGCAGAGGCCGAACGTCACCGCCGCGAGCACGACGAGGACGAGGCTCGGGATGCCGTTCCCGGGGTGCTCCGCGGCGACGACGAAATCGCGCGGGGGCGCCTCGAGTACGAGCGTGTAGCCGGCGCCGACCAGCAGGAAGAGCGCGGAGGCGGCCTGGAAGCGGATCTCCCGCGTGACGAGCGCCAGCGGTGAGAGGACCGAGGCCGCGAGTGTGAGCGCGAGGACGAGCCAGACGCCTTCCAGCAGAAGGAACAGCGCGGCTCCGACGATCGTGAGCGCGATGGCCCAGTGGAGCGTCGAGAGGTCACGGAGGCGTGGGACACGGAAGACCGATGCCGCTAGAGCGGCGTAGAGGAACGCCATCAGGACGAGACTGCCGCCCTCGACGTCGATGCCGTGCCACGTGCCCGAGCCCAGCTTGAGCACCGCCACGACGCCCATCACGGCCACCGCCAGGGCCGCACTTGCAGTCTCGAGCCGGAGATGCTTCCAGCGGCCGACGTCCAGGCGCTGGTACTCGAACCCGGCCAGCAGCGCGGCGGCGCCGACCAGCAGGAACGCGATCGCCCAGTGGTTGACGACGAGCTCCTCGGAGTCGAACGTCGCGGTCTTCAGGATGGCGAGGCCGGCCATGGTCATGCCGGCTACGGAGAGATCGAGCCGGCGCACCCGACCGCCGGCCTCGACGAGCGCCAGCCCGAGCAGCGCCCAGAAGGTGCTCAGGGCGACCTGGCCCCGTTCGAAGCCCGTCTGCGGATCGTCGGAGACCCAGACCCAGAACTCGAGCAGCCCGAACGATGCGGCGTAGGCGAGGAGCGCGCCCGCGGCCCAGTAGAGGACGACGCGGGCGAGCTGGATGCCCTCGACGATGTCGCTGACGAAGCTTGCGATCGGGCCCTCGTCCTTTGCGCGCTCGACCGGCCGCCTCATGAGCCATGCGACAAGCCCGGCGCCCAGGGCTACGGCGACCACGCTCGCGACGCCGGCCGCCGGATGGAGGGCCTGCTCGAACAGCTCACTCGGAAGCGCGTCATAACCGAGCGCGTACGCGAGCGAAAGACCCAGGTAGCCGACCGAGGCGAGCTGGAACCGGCGCTCCCGCGTCGTGTCCGCGAGCCAGGCGAGAATCGCCGCCTCGCCGGCCCAGGCGATCGCGAGCCACGCTCCGCTCAGGAGCTCGGCGCCTGCGACCGCAGCGACGGTGAGGCCGAGGGCCCAGAGGACGCTCGACAAGTCGCGGATCCGGTGGAAGAGCGCTGCGCCGAGCACGAGGTAGGCGACGGCGACGACTCCGAGGGCGATCCCCTCGCGGCTTACGCCCTCGACCTTCCCGTCGAAGAGGTGCGCCGAGGAGGCGGCTGCCAACGCTGCCGAGACGAGCAGGAGCGTGGCTGCGAACGACTCGATCCGCCGGTCGGCCTTGCCGAGCTGCACGGTGATCGCCACGGCGACGAGCAGGGCCCAGAAGACCGCCGTCAGCCAGACGACGGGCCAGTCCGTCGGCTCGCTCTGGGCGACGAGGCCGATGCTCTGGGGAACCGCGACGACCAGCCCCGCCACGAGCAAGCCGCGCCAGTTCTGGCGGAGCGCCACGACGGCGGTGGCGGCGAGCAGCACGGCGACGAAGCCGGTCCCGACGAAGGTCAGCTCTTCGTCCTCGACGTAGGTCATGAGCGGGACGAGCATCGCCCCGACTAGCCCGAGGGCCGCGACCAGCTCGGAACGCCACGCGAGAGCCACGGCCGTCGCGCCCGCGGCGATGCCGGCGGCGGCCACGAGAGCCCAGGGCTCCGAGACGAACCCGTAGAGCGCCGAAGCTGCAAGGAGCGTCGCGAAACCGCCGGCGATGCCTGCACCGGCGGCGGCGAGGGCGGCGTACGTCGTCCCGTAGCGGCGCTTGAGCCAGAAGCCGCCCGCGAAGATGGCGAGTGACGCCGCGGCGCCGAAGCCCAGGCGGAGCTCGGCGCTGATCCAGCCGCGGTTTGCGGCCAGGACGAAGAAGAAGACGATCCCGAGCACCGTGACGATCGCGCCTGCCCAGGCGAGCCCGAGCGCGCCGGCGAGCTTCGAGAAGTCGATCTCGCGCCGGGGGCGCCGCGGACGGGCCGGGCGGGGCGGGACCGCGCGGGGAGGAGGCTTGGGAGCGGCCTGCGGAGGTGTCGGAGTCGGGCGTGGAGGCGCCGGGGCCGGTGTCGCGGGCTGCGGACGGACGGAAACGCCGGCCGCCGCGCCGGCGACGAGCGAGCGGAGCCGCGAGATCTCGGCCTCGATCCGCTCTCTGGTGTCGTCGGTCGAACCCCCCT
>DAITAN010000484.1:0-1646 GCA_036824235.1 Gaiellaceae bacterium
GATCGCCAGCGGCTCGCGGCGACGATGAAGGAGCGGACGTTCCCGGCGGGCCGCGAGGTCGTCGTCGAGGGCAAGAACGGCGTGGGCTTCTTCATCATCACCGACGGCAAGGCGGTGGTGAGCGTCGGCGACCGCGTGCTCCAGGCCCTGGGGCCAGGCGACTACTTCGGCGAGATGGCGCTGCTCTCGGGCGGTCAGCGCTCGGCGACGGTGACCGCCGACACCGAGCTGCGCTGCATGACGATGACCGCGTGGGGCTTCAAGTCGTTCGTGCAGGACCACCCCAAGGTGGCGTGGGGCCTGCTGCAGACGCTGGCCCAGCGGGTCAGCGAAGGCACGACGCGCTGAGCGCGCGCGTCAGTCCGTCCACCAATCCTTGACGATCTCGGCGTCGTCGCGGGCGCGGGCGCTGACCGCCACGAAGCGCATGCCCTCGGGGCCGGCTTCGAACTGGCGCGTCTGCTCGGGAGCGATGCGGATGGCGTCGAGCGTGCGCAGGTCGACGATCTCGTCTTCGATGCGCACGCGGCCCGACCCCTCGAGCACGAGATAGATCTCCTCGGCGCGGTGGTGGCGATGAGCGAACATCTGACGTGTCGACGGCCGGAGGTAGAAGTGCGCCACGCCGGTGCGCTCGGCCTCGAGGGCATCTGCGGCGAAGCGCGACTCGCCCATCTCCCCGTAGCCGTACTTGGCGGCCAGGTCCTCGAGGTCCGCGATGTTGACCAGGGTGTGGCCGGACGCCGGCGGCGCCTGGAGTCCGGCGCCGCCGACGGGCTCGAGGTCGACGCGGTCGAAGCTCTCGATCATGGCCCGGACCTCGGGGATCCCGGCCTTCGCCTCCTCGGTCTCCAGCGACGCGTCGAGCTCCTCCTGGCCGCTCCAGAGCTCGGTGACCCAGATCACGTCGGGCTCGTCGGGGACGCGGTTGATCACGTACAGCTCGCAGCCCGGGGTCGTGCGCAGGCCCTCTGCGACGTCGAGGAGGCGCTCGGCGAGCGCGTCCCCCTGACCGGGCTTGGCGATGGCCTTGGCGTACCGTCCGACTCTGCTCATGTCAGACACCGTACGCGGGCACGCTCGGAGGCGCTTGGAGAAACCCGTCACCGCACTGCCCGCCGACACCCGCGGGATCCTCAACCCGCAGGCCGGAGCCTCGCGCTTCGGGCTCACTCGCCACGCGCCGGGCCCCGAGGTGCAGGAGCGGGTCGAGCGCCACTGGATCGTGCGCTGGGACCTGCGCGGGCAGTCGCCGTTCACGCAGGAGGTGCTGCCGCATCCGTGCGTGAACCTCGTGTTCGAGCGCGGCGAGGGGCGCGTGTACGGCGTCGTCCGCTCGAAGTTCAGCCGGCGGCTGGAGGGCGCCGGGGTGGGCGTGGGGACGAAGTTCCGGCCCGGCGCGTTCGCCGGGTTCACCGATGTGCCGATGGCCAGCCTGGTCGAGCGCTTCCTCGCCGAGCGGATGCCCGACGCGGATCCCGGCTACGACCTCGTGCGGGCGGTGGTCGAGGACATGCTGCACTCGCCGCCACGGCGTCTCGGCGCGCACGCTCCAGCGGCTGTTTCGCAGGTACATCGGGCTGGGGCCGAAGTGGGTGCTGCAGCGCTACCGCCTCCACGAGGCGACGGAGCGCATGGCCGCGGGC